>JAJTGZ010000100.1 GCA_021299385.1 Phycisphaeraceae bacterium
TCACGGCCCCCAAGTGGTACAAGTTCGTCGTCGGCACCGACATCGGGTTCATGTCCAACGACTTCTTCGATATCCGCACCTTCCCCGGCACGGGCACCGCAACCAATACCGAGCTGGGCCTCTTCCGTGAGCAGACCAACGGCGTCCAGACAGGCACGTTCCTCCTGTCCAACGACGACGCCGCAGGAGGCACCTTCAGCAGGCTGAGCTTCGGCACAGGTGCCGGTGCCGGCACGCTCACCGGCGGCCTCGGTGCAGCAGGGGCGTTGCCCGCAGCGACCTACTGGGTCGCCGCAGGCAACTTCGACATGACCTTCGCCTCAGGTTTCACAACAACCGGCGGCGCGGGCCCCGACTTTGACGTCACCTTCGCAACAGGTTCACGAACGCCTGACTCCAGCACGAGCATCCCCACCACCTTTGAAACGCTCCCCTTCCCCAACAGCAACAACACCACCTCGACCACTGTCACCGTCGGCCCCGCCGAGTTCAAGTGGTACAAGATCATCGTCCCCAGCGCCCTCAACAACACCACCGGCAACTACCTAGACATCTGGACCGATGCCGTTGCCGACGTAGCCCTCCGCCCCGCCGATGAGGACACCCACATCGTCCTCTTCCACCGCGACGGCCGCGGCAACTTCGATGACGACGACGGCCCCGGCACCTACAGCCTCCTCACCTACGGCGGCGGTGCTGCCCGCCCAGCAATCGGCAATGGCACCACCTTTGATAACCGCGAGGGTGGCCTCTCCGCGGACGAGTATTACCTCGCTGCCGGCTTGTACGACCTCGTCCCCGCCTTCAACTTTGTCCTCGCCCCCAACTCGACCGACTCCGGGTCCTTCATCCTCAACATCCGCTCCAACGTCGCTCCGCCCGGACCCGTCTGCAACAACCCCAGCAACATCTCAGGCCCGGGCCAGAACACCACCGCTATCGATGCCGAGCTCACCGCCGACGACATCATCGTCTTCCTCAACCGCTTCTTCGCCGGCAACCTCCTCAGCGATGTCTCAGGCCCAGGCCAGAACACCACCGCCATCGACGGCGAGCTCACCGCCGACGACATCATCGTCTTCCTCAACCGCTTCTTCGCAGGGTGCTAATGCAAGTGGTCAGGGTTAGGTCTGTGGGGTGAGTCTCATCCAAATGCACTGACCTCTCAACCTCGAACCCAACACCTACAACCCATCACCACCAAGCCCCGGCCACTGGCCGGGGCTTTTTTTCATCCAGCACTTTTCTTGCACTCCAAACACGCGTTGCCTCACGGTGCCGCTGGCTTCCACCCTGCACAGCAAAAACAGAATCCACCGCCGAGACACAGAGGCACCCAGAAAGACAGTTTGGTTTGCGACCCCACCACCACCCCACCACCACCGATCACCCGCCGCTCGGGCACGTATCCAGCCCGCGCTTCTTCAGGTAATCCTGGTGGTACTCCTCGGCCTTGTAAAACTCCCCCCCAGGCTTGATCTCCGTCGCGATCGGACGCTTGTACGCCCCCGACGCCTCCAACTTCGCCTTCGCACCCTCGGCGATCCCCTTCTGCGCCTCATTGGCATAAAAAATCACCGACCGGTACTGCGGCCCAACGTCCGGCCCCTGCCGGTTCACCTGCGTCGGGTCGTGGCTCGCAAAGAAAATCTCCACCAACTCCGCGTAACTCACCTTCGACGGGTCAAACGTTACCCGCACAACCTCGGCGTGCCCCGTACGCCCAGTGCACACCTGCTCGTACGTCGGGTTCAACACGCTCCCGCCCGCATACCCAACGTCCGTCGAAACCACCCCCGGCAGTTTGGAAAACCTCAACTCCGGCGACCAGAAACACCCCAGACCAAAGACCGCCGACTCCGTTACAACCACCCCAGGCTCTGCCGAGGGCTTCGATGACGGATTAGGCATGCTAGATGGAACCGCCGGCGTGCTTGGTGCGCTCATAGCAGTGGGGGCCGAAGGGGCATTGGGGGTGGTGGTGGTGGTGCCCGGAGTGCTTTGCGTGGCCGACGACGGGGCCGCGGGCACACCCGACCGCCCAGGCCCGCACGAGCAGGCCGACAGGGCGACCAGTGCGGGCACAACCAGCAGCAGCTCTTTGATCGATTTCATGGCGTTCCTTTATCCGTACGGATTAGCTGGCCTCTGGTTCGTCCCAACCCAACGCCCACGTCATGCCGGGCCGTCTTGCTGCGACCAGTTGAACTCTATCCCCCGGCGTGGACCCCAATCCGCCGACCCGCCACCGCCCCCTCCGCCCCACGCCCACACCCCGGCGCACCCGCGCCAACGACAGATGATCCTCCAAGCCCCACCTAGTCGATACTCACCTTGCCCGTGCATATATTGCCGCTCACGGAGGAACCATGATGAACACTCGATTTGCATCCACCCGTCTTGCCCCCCTGGCCATCTCACTGACCCTGCTGGCCACGCTCACCGGCTGCTACAAGTCGGACTTTGAGGCCGAGAAGAAGAAGACCGCCGACCTGCAGACCCAGATCGACGCCATCAAGGCCGACCTCAACAACGCCAGCAAACGCGCCGCCGACGGGCAGGTTGCCATCGCCGAGCTCAACAAACTCCGCACCACCGGCGGCGTCATGTCCACCTTCGGCTGGACCGGCGGCCAGTGGGTCCTCGTCGGGCAAGACTCCATCCGACTCAACGACAGCAACGTCTTCGTCCGCCACGGCGAACGCAAACGCGAGAACGGCTCCCTCCGCTTCATCGACGGCAAACTCGCCGACCAGACCTTCACCCTCAACTCCTCAGGCTCCGCCGCCAAAGTCGTCGAAGGCTCCATCAAAGGTGGCAAGGCCGACGGCATCTGGACCTGGTTCAGCAAAGACGGCAAGCCCACCAACCGCGAAACCTTCGCCGACGGAAAACTCGTCTCCGTCGAAAGAATCACCATCGGCAAAGACAACAAGCCCACCTACACCAAACTCCCCAAGGCCGAGGCCGAGAAGTTCAGCAAAGCCCAATCCGCCCGCTTTGCCGCGATCTCTGAACTCGACCGCCCGGTCTGAACCCCTCCCCCGAGGGGAGGGGCAGGGGTGGGGTTCCCGGTGGTGCAGGCTTCCAGCCTGCACCGCAACCAGAGTTCATCACCAATGCGTGCTGCATCGGATGCACCGGCGCACACGCCACACCGGTGGGTGGCCGCGTGCCACCTCCAACCTCAACCCCCCCGCCACCACAGCCGCCACTTG
>JAJTGZ010000007.1 GCA_021299385.1 Phycisphaeraceae bacterium
ACGCCCGTCTCCGGCCCGTCGTGGAGCACCCGGGCCGTCAGGTTGTGCTCGCTGCCCGGTGTGCCGGGGGGGTAGAGCGTCCATGTGCGGACACGCTGCTCCCGCGTGGCCTGGGCCACCGATGACGCCGAGGATCGCATTTGGCCTGAGGGTATGGGCACGTCGGGATAACTCTACTCGCCTAATTCGCCTGCACGCCAGGCCTGGCCATCGCATCCTGGCAAGGGTAGCAGTATCGGGGCCATGAAGGTACCCCCGACTGTAAACCCGGCGTAAAGACCCCGCCCGCCCTCTCGTCATCCCCACCTTTGGGCCTTCTATGCTCTGTGCAGCCGTGTCCCGGTAGCTCAGTTGGATAGAGCAGCCGCCTTCTAAGCGGCAGGTCGCGCGTTCGAATCGCGCCCGGGACGCTTTGGGTTTTAGTTGTGGGCGCCACCCCAGTCCTGCACAACGGGCAATTGGGGAAGCAGCCACCGCTGGGCCCGATAATCCCTCGCCGGGCGACCCCCTCTCCACGGCACTACCCTTGCGCATGACACGAACCATCCCCGCCCTCCTGGCCGCGTGCATCTCTGCTTCAAGCGCCTTGGCCTGGGATGCCGTCGGCCACCGTGCCATCACCTGGCTGGCCCTGGACAACCTACCCCCCGATGCCCCGGAGTTTCTACGCCTGCCAGACATCCGCGACGGCGTCGCCTGGCAGGCCGCCGAGCCTGACCGCTGGCGCGGCGTCTCCTCACCGATCCTGCGCCACGAGAACGCGCCAGATCACTACATCGATGTTGAGGACCTTGCCGCCTTCGGCCTCACACTCGAAACCATCAACCCGCTGCGCTATCGCTTCGTCCGCGACGTCGCCCTCGCTCGCCAGGCCCACCCGGCTGGGCCTGATGGAACCTATCAGCCGTACAACGCCAAGCTCGACACCGCCGGCGACAAGGAGTGGCCGGGCCTGGTGCTGCACGCGATCGCCGAGCACCACGCCAAGCTCCTGAGCCAGTTCAAAACCTACCGCACGCTCATCGCACTCAACGACCCCGCCCGCGCACCGCAACTGGCCCAGACCAAGGCCAACATCACCTCCACCATGGGCATCCTCGCCCACTTCGTCGGCGACATGGCCCAGCCACTGCACACCACCAAGCACTTCAACGGCTGGGTCGGCGACAACCCCAACGGGTACACCACCGAAAAAACCTTCCACGCCTATATCGACGGCGGCGTCCTCTTCCTGCACGGCCTCAACTACCACACCCTCCGCCCAACGCAGACCTTCACCACCACCATCAACCCGGCCAGCGCGTGGGAGCCGACACTTACGTACCTCAAACGCACCCACGCCCTTGTCGAGCCGCTCTACAAAATGGAAAAAGACGGCACCCTCGACCAAGAGCCAGGCAAAGAGTTCATCACCGCCCGGCTCAACGACGCCGCCGACATGCTCGCCGCCTATTACGCAAGCGCCTGGGCCGGCAGCGTCATCACACCCAAAGACATCGAAGACTTCCAACGCTACGACGGCTTCAGCCCCGCCCAGCGGCCCGCCGCTGATGCCAGCGAGCGGGAGAAGGCCAACACACCCAGTGCCACAATCGGTGAACTGATCCCCGGTCAGCGCGTGCTGCTGGCCGGCATCATCGAGCCAGACGGCAAAAAATCGTGGACGCTCAAACTCGCCAACAAGCAACTGGCCGTGCCTTCCTGGAACGGGCACCGCGAGCTCAAAGGTGGTGCGTCGATCATCGCACAGGGGCACATCGCCGACCGCTCCGAGTCCGGCCAGGGCCAGGGCATGGTCTTGGTCCTAGAGAGTTGGAAGCCCGCCCGGAAGTAACGCTGACGACGCTGGTCTGTGCGTCTAGGCTTGGGCCGTTGAGTAGGAAATTGGGGCGGGTAGCTCAGTTGGCTAGAGCATTCGCTTTACATGCGAAGGGTCCCGGGTTCGAGTCCCGGCCCGCCCATTTTCGGAGTCCCCCCCCACATGAACGCACTGGACGCCGCCTACGCCGCACTTGCCGTTGCCACCTGGCCGGCATGGGGGCTTAAACGGCGCAAGGGGTGGGGCGAACGCCTCGGCAAGATCGAGCCTCTCGGCAGCAAATCCCGACCGCGCATCCTCCTGCACGGCGTATCCGTCGGCGAGGTCAACGCCCTGCGCGACCTCGTCCCCATCCTCGCCGAGCACGCACACGTCATCGTCTCAGCCTCAACGGACACGGGCATCAAGCGTGCGGCCGACCTCTTCGGCCCCGCGCTCGTCCGCCGCTACCCGCTCGACTTCTCACGCTCGGTCGCCCGCTTCTTAGACGCCGTGCAGCCCGACGCCGTCGCGCTGTGTGAACTGGAACTCTGGCCCAACTTCATGCACGCCTGCCAGCAGCGCGGCATACCCGTCGGTGTCATCAACGGCCGCCTGAGCCAGCGGAGTTTCAAGGGCTACTGCCGGGCAACATTCCTGCTCCGCAAAACCTTCGCCCGCCTGACCTTCGCCGCGGTGCAAGACCAGGCCTATGCCGACCGCTTCGTACACATGGGCGTCCCCGCCGCTGCAGTCCACATCACCGACACCATGAAGTGGGACACCGCCAAACTCACCGACGACGTGCCCGAGTCGATTCCCCTTGCCCAAGCCCTCGGCATCGACCGCACCAAGCCCCTGATCGTCGCCGGCAGCACCGGGTCGGGTGAAGAAGCGCTCCTGCACGAGGCCTGCCCGCCGGGCGTGCAACTGCTCTGCGCCCCGCGCAAGCCCGAACGCTTTGACGAAGCCGCACAGGCACTGCCGGGCTGCTCAAGGCGCAGTAGATCAACCACCCCCACCACCCCAGGCACACCCCAGCACCGCTTCCTTCTGGACACCATCGGCGAGCTCCGCGCCGCCTATGCCCTGGCCGATATCGCCGTCGTCGGGCGCAGCTTCGGCAACCTGCACGGCAGCGACCCCATCGAACCCGTCGCCCTCGGCCGGCCCACCATCATCGGCCCACGCTACGGCGACTTCACCGCCGTCGTCAATGCACTCAAGGACGCGGGTGGACTCCAGGTCATCGACGCTGCCAACCTGCGCACAACCCTTGGCCAACTCCTCGACCAGCCTGACCTGCGCGCACAGATGGCCCAGCGCGGCCGCGCGTGCATCCGCGCTCACCAGGGCGCAACAACCAAGCACGCAGAGATGATCCTCGCCACGCTGCGCTGTCGCTCACAATAACCCGCCCCACACACGGCACACCCGGCAACCTAACACCTAGCCTTCTTACACAGATTCGGATACGCTTATATACTGCCTGCCCCACCACCACACCAGCGAGCACCACATGCCAACGACCGCGAAGAAGAAAAAGTCATCCAAGCCTGCCCCCTCCTTCCGCACCGAGCACGACCTGCTCGGCAAGATGCCCATCCCCACCTCAGCCTACTACGGCATCCAGACCGCACGCGCCATAGACAACTTCAAGGTCTCCGGCGTGCCGGTCTCCCACTACCCCGACATCATCGTCGCCTTTGCAATGGTCAAACTCGCCGCCGCACGCGCCAACCACGACTGCCGCGCCCTGGATGCACGCCGGCTGCGCGCCATCGAGAAAGCCTGTAAAGAGATCATCGAAGGCAAACTCCACGAGCAGTTCCCCGTCGATATCTTCCAGGGCGGCGCGGGCACCTCCACCAACATGAACGCCAACGAGGTCATCGCCAACCTCGCCCTCGAGCACCTCGGCTACGCCCGCGGCGCATACGACCGTCTGGACCCCCACGACCACGTCAACCTCTCCCAGAGCACCAACGACGCTTACCCCACCGCCCTGCACGTCGCCACGCTGCTCGGCAATGCACGCCTCATCGCCGTCATGGTCGAGCTGGCCGATGCCTTTAAGCGCAAGGGCAAAGAGTTCCGCAGCATCGTCAAGATGGGGCGCACGCAGCTGCAAGACGCCGTCCCCATGACCCTCGGCCAAGAGTTCAACGCCTGGGCCGCCAGCATCCTCGACGAAGTCGCGGCCCTCCGCGCCGTCGAGCACTTCCTCTGCGACGCCAACATGGGCGGCACCGCCATCGGCACCGGCCTCAACGCCCCAAAGGGCTACGCCGCACGCTGTGCACGCCACCTCGCACGCATCACCGGCAAGCCCATCGCACTCGCCCCCGACCTCATTGAGGCTACCCAAGACACCCAAGCCTTCGTCCTCTATCACGCCGCTATGCGCTCGCTGTGCATCAAACTGAGCAAAGTCTGCAACGACCTACGCCTGCTCTCCTCCGGCCCCCGCGCAGGCCTGGGCGAAATCAACCTCCCGGCCATGCAGCCCGGCAGCTCCATCATGCCCGGGAAGGTCAACCCCGTCATCCCCGAGGTCGTCAACCAGGTCTGCTTCAAGATCATCGGCAACGACGCCTGCGTCGGCATGGCCGCCGAGGCCGGTCAGCTCCAGCTCAACGTCATGGAACCTGTCATCGCCCAGTGCATCTTCGAGGGCCAGACCCTCCTGTGCAACGCCGGCCGCACGCTACGCACCCTCTGCATCGACGGCATCACCGCCAACAAAGACGCCTGCCGAAACTTCGTCGAGCGCAGCATCGGCATCGTTACCGCCCTCAACCCCCTCATCGGCTACGAGCGGGCCACCGAGATCGCCGCCGAGGCACTCGCCAGCGGCCGAGGCGTTGTTGAACTCGTCCGCGAACGCAAGTGGGTCACCGACAAACAACTCCGCGATGCCCTCAGCCCTGCCAACCTCACCGGCACCGCACGCTAAAGGCCAACCTCCCACAACCACGGAGCCGCAACGATGATCTGGCTTGAGTTTGTCGTCGTCCTGGCCGCCATCGTCATCGGCGCCCGCGTCGGCGGCGCGGGCCTGGGCACCGTTGCAGCCCTTGGCCTTGCGGTGCTCGTCTTTGGCTTTGGTCTCCCACCTTCCTCTCCTCCCGTTGCAGTCCTGGCCATCCTCGTCTCGGTCGTTACAGCCGCTGCATGCCTGCAATCCTCCTCGGGCATGGACCTGATGATCTCCCTGGCCGACCGCGCGCTCCGCGCAAAGCCTAAGTGGATCACATTCGTCGGCCCGGCCGTCGCCTACGCCTTCACCTTCTGCGCTGGCACTGGGCACGTCGCCTACGCCGTCCTGCCCGTCATCGCCGAGGTCGCACGCAAGGCTGGCATCAGGCCCGAACGCCCCATGTCCATCAGCGTCATCGCCAGCCAGCAGGCCATCACCGCAAGCCCACTCTCGGCAGCCACCGCAGGCCTCCTGGGCATCCTTGGCGCAGCCCACCTGACCATCAACAACCAGCCCGTCCAACTCTGGCACATCCTTGCCATCTGCATCCCCAGCACCCTCATTGGTTGCGTCGCCGGGGCGATCGCCGCCTCCTTCATGGGCAAAGAACTTGCCGACGACCCGGTCTACAAAGACCGTCTAGCCAAAGGCCTTGTCCAACCCCCCGCCCCACTGCCAACGCTCAATGGGCCTGAACGCCGCCGGGCGATCGGCGCCGTCACCACGTTCCTCACCGCTGCGGCACTCGTCGTCGCCTTCGGCATGCTCCCATCCCTGCGCCCCTCCTTCCCGCAGACCGTCGTCCCCGCGGGCACCGCCACCGCCGATGTCATCGAACGCACGATCACCAACCTGGGCGACCCCGAGCGCGCCGACGAACCCGTCACCCGCGAACAGATCGCTCAGCGCCTTGAGTCGCTCCGCGCCAAGCCCGCCGAGATTCAGACCGTCCCCGTCAGCATGACGACGCTGATCCAGATCATCATGTACTCCGCCGCCGGGGTCATGATGCTCTTCTTCGGCGCCGAGCCGGCCAAGACCGTCCGCACCTCCGTCGCCGCCGCCGGGGTCGTCGCTTTCATCTCCATCGTCGGCCTGGGCTGGCTGGGCAACTGCTTCTTCGACGGCAACAAGCAGGCCATCGTCAGCGCCCTCTCGGGCGTCATCACCGCGCATCCCTGGGTCTTCGCCCTCGGCCTCTTTGCCCTCTCAATCGTCCTCTTCAGCCAGGCCTCCACCGTCGCCGCACTCATGCCCGTCGGCATCGGCCTGGGCCTCTCAGCCGGCACGCTCATCGCCTGCTTCCCCGCCGTCAACGGGTACTTCTTCCTCCCAACCTACGGCACGATCATCGCTGCCGTCGCCTTCGACACCACAGGAACCACCCGCATCGGCAAATACGTCCTCAACCACTCCTTCATGCTCCCAGGCCTCGTCTGCACCATCGTCAGCGTCGCCATTGGGTGGGTGCTCGTTCAGATGATCTTCTGATGAACCCATCCCCTAATCGGATAGCCAAGGGTGGGGTTGGCCACCACCTCGGCGTAAACAGAACTTTCGCCCCCCCACTCACTGGCTCAATATTCGCCAAGTCACCGGGCTTTGCCCCCTGTCCAGCATCCGCTCGCGGATCGCCAGCAGCAGCCGCTCGGTCTCGCTGAGTTTCCCCAGCTCCGCACGCCTGGCCAGCATCCCCGCCGCATCGCTGGTAATCACGCCCCGCACACCCGTTAGCGCAAGCCTGGTGAACGCCGCATCATCACCCACGCCCCACACATACAACGGCATCCCCGCCCGGTCAGCACGCTCCAGAAAGTCCCGCGTTGCCAGCCTTGATTCAACCGCCAAAAAGTCCACATCCGCACGCCGCAGGTCCCCCACCGACGCCGCGACGATCAGTCCAACAGGCACACCTGGCGCCACCCGCCGCATCTCCACCAGCGCACGCGGCGACAGCGCACTGACAATCACCCCACGCGCCAGCCCACCGGCCGACCCACCAAACGCCTCCGCCACGCGCTCGGCCAGCAACGCCTCGTCCCCACCGCTGCTCTTGAGCTCGATATTCAGCCTCGTTCGGCTGCCGGCCTCCGCGATCGCCTCGGCCAACGTCGGCACCCGCTCGCCAGCAAACTCCCCCGAGAACCACGACCCAGCATCCACCCGTCGCAACTCCGCCAGCGTCATCTCGCTGACGCGCCGCGGGTCCCCGGCGATCCGCCGAAGGTCTGTGTCGTGGAACAACACCACCGCCCCATCGGCGCTCAGCATCGCGTCAATCTCGATCCGGTCGACGCCCAACTTCACCGCCGCCCGTATCGCCGCCAAGGTGTTCTCAGGCGCAAGCGACGACGCACCTCGGTGTGCCGTGATCTCAATGGTGATCTCCCGCCGGGCCGATTCCAGCAGGCCCAGCGACCCCAGTGCCGCAACCCCCACGCCAAACCCCAGCAGCAGCAGCAGCACGATCCTGTGCTTGCGCCTCTGCACCTGAACACCCGGCAGCTTGCCCAGCACGCCCGCCGACAAGTCCCCGGGCGTGTACCTGCACCATGCCGCATCAACAATCAACGCATCACCCATCGCCGTGATGAGCACCACCGAAAAGACGATCAACGCATAGACCACCAGCACACACCCAGCCAGCACCGCCGTCGTTCGCAGGTGCTCAGCGGTGCTGTGCAGCAACCCCTCCGCCAGCAGACGCGCCAGCAGCAGCACACCAATGCCAACACTACCGCTGAGCACCACCCACGCCCCGCGCGCAACCGCCAGCGACGGCAGCCGAGCACCGATCGCCTCCCGGCTCTCACGCATCGCCACCCTCGGCCTCCGCCCGCTCAAGACATGCAGCGGGAGCGCCAGCGACCACCCCAGCAGCCGACGCGCAACCATCCTGAAACCAACCACCCCCACCGGCACCACGCACGCCATGGCGATCCAGAACCGCAACGGCCGCTCGTTGACGAGCCAATAGACATCCACCCCGCGCACCGTTACCCACACCACCAGACCAATAGCCGCAACAAACGGCAACCCGAGCACCCCCGCCAGCAGCACCTTCCGCGCCGCCAGTTCCAAGATCACCCCCTCGCGCCGCAACGCATCGATAAACGCCAACACGCCAGATGCTTGTTTGTCCCGCTCCGCCCGCCGCAACGCCAGCATCATCGCACCGCGACCCATCCCATCAATCGCCAGCGTAACAGTCCCGGCCACCAGCAGCGTCGCCAGACCCACCCACGACAAAAAGAACCGGATCAAATCCTCATTGGCGACGGCATAATGCCCAGACCTGCGAACCATCCAGTTGACCACACCCGCCGTCAACGGGATGAGCACCTGCGCCGCCACCAACTCCGCCAGCGCAAACGCCACCAGCATCGCCCGCGATCCAACCCGCACGCGCCCCCACGCGCTGACCAGCAACGCACGCGACTCAAGCAGTATCCCGCGTAAACGATTCAACAGAGAACACACTCCACACACCACACCAAACCCGCCGGGCCATCCCCCCACTCATGCAAACGGCGTCGAGGCAAACAGGTTCAGCCCCAGCCGCTCCGAAAGCAACCTCGCAACCGCCTGACCCTTGACACTGTTGCCCGCTCCATCCAGCAGCGGCGCAAACGTCCCCAGCCCGCCCTTGCCCGGCGACACCGTCAGCATCCCCCCACCCACCCCGCTCTTGCCCGGCAGACCGGTCTCATACAGCCAGTCCCCAGACGTCTCGTACAACCCCGCCGTAACCATCACCGCCAAAACGTGCTGGCAGTGGATCGCGTCGATCACGCGCACCTTCGTTACAGGGTTCACACCACCATTGGCCAGCGTCGCGGCCATCACGGCCAGGTCCTTAGCCGTTACGTTCAGCGAGCACTGCTTCGTATACACGTCCGTCGCCTGGATCGGGTCAAAGAAGATCCGCTCATACGCCCGCAGCATGTTGGCAATCCCCTCGTTCCGCTGGTTCGTCGCCGCCTCCGACTCATACACCTCTTTGTTGAGCGACAAGCTCCGCCCGGCAAACTTCGATAACCCCTCGCTGATGAACTTCCACTTCGCCTCGGCCGTCTCGCCCGGTGCCAGGCTCGTCGCTGCGATCGCGCCGGAGTTGACCATCGGGTTCGTCGTCCCCGTGCCCGTCCGCTCAATGGCGATCACCGAGTTGAACGGCAACCCCGTGCTGTTGACCCCCAACTTCTCACGTGCCGCATCCTCCCCGATCGCCTGGCAAACCAGCGCAAAGACAAACGGCTTTGACACACTCTGGATCGAAAACTCCACCTCCGCGTCGCCCGCCGAGTGCACCGCACCGTTCACGCCCACCACGCACACACCAAAGAACTTCGGCGAGACCGCCGCCAGCGCAGGGATGTAGTCGGCCACTTTCCCCTCGCTCAACCCCTTGCACTTCTCATACGCCTCGACCACCACCTTCTTGACCTGCTCGGGCGTCTGCCCGCCCGGCACCACACCCAAACCAGGGGTCGATTGAACATTGCCAGTATTGATCCCAGCCATAAACATCTCCTTGATCGTGTTGACAAACCCGCATCCACAGCCGCCGGCACAAGCACGGCAACCATATACTCCCACAACGCACCCAACACCCGCGTTTGCCCACCCACACGCCTCAATGCAGCAAGAAAAACCGAAACAAACCGATCCGGGCACGCCCCAAGCGCCCCCCACGCCCCAAGCCGACGCCGTCCCCTCCAAGGACACGGCCAAGGACCCCACCAAAGAAACCTCCACCCTCATCGACTTCATGTGCCGACTTGGCCAGGCCTACCTCGCCAGCGGCGAGCAGACCGCCCAGATCGAACTGCTCCTCCGCCGCATCGCCTCCGCCCACGGCATACGCAAGTCCCGCGTCGTCGCATTCCCCACCGCCCTCTTCGTCAGCGTCGACGACGGCACCGGCGAACGCTTCACACTCGCCGAGGGGCCAACCACATCCCTCCGACTCGACCAGATCGCCGGCGTCTTCACACTCGGCGCAGCCGTCCAATCCCGTGAGCTGACGCCCCAGCAAGGCCTCGAACAACTCACCGCCATCCTCCGCAAGCAGCCCCGCTTCGGCACCCTGGGCATCATCGCCGGCCACACCGTCCTCTCCATCGGCCTGGCCCTGGTCCTCATGCCCACGTGGAACAACGTCCTCGCCGCGGGCATCCTCGGCACCTTCGTCGGCGTCCTCAAGGCTCTCAAGCAAGGCCGTGGCGTGCTTGCCGTACCACTCTCCGTTGTCGCCGCCGTCCTGGTCTCGGCCATCGTCTTCACCGCCGCCGAGCACGGCTACATGACCGACCCGCTCCACGCGCTCATCCCACCGCTTGTTACCTTCCTACCAGGCGGAGTGCTCGCCATGGGAATGGTCGAACTCGCCTATGGCGACATGGTCAGCGGCTCCAGCAGGCTCGTCAACGGCTTCATCCAACTCGTCCTCCTCGCCTTCGGCCTCGCCGGCGGCGCAGCACTCGCCGGCGTCGGGATGGCCGATCTTGTGGATAACCCCGCCAGCATCATCTCCAGCCCCTGGGTCCCATGGCTCGGCGTCATCGTCTTCGGCATCGGGGTCAATGTCCACTTCTGCGCACCCAAACGCTCCCTCAGCTGGCTCCTGCTCGTCCTCATCATCACGTTCGCCGCCCAGCGGATCTCCGCAGGGATCGTTGGCAGCGAGTTCAGCGGGTTCTTCGGCACCCTTGTCGCCATGCCCCTCGCCTACCTCATCCACCTCCGCTTCCGTGGCCCACCCATCCTCGTAACCTTCCTCCCCAGCTTCTGGCTCCTCGTCCCAGGCGCCCTCGGCCTCATCAGCGTCAAGCAGCTCATGAGCGACCGCGCCGCAGGCGTCGAGGGCCTCAGCACCGCCGTCTTCGTCTTCGCCTCCATCGCACTGGGCACCCTTATGGGCGCATCACTGTACAAAGTCATCACCGAGTCCCTCGGCCTCTGGCAACTCCAAGTCGGCCGCGTCGGCAGATACTTCGGCCGCACGAAGACCAAAAAATAAACAACCCCTCCCCCGAGGGGAGGGGCAGGGGTGGGGTTACCCATCGCTGAATGCGCCAATCAGCCGCGCACTCTCAACATTAATTTACCTACTCAACCCTCCAGCGTCGCCAGCGCCACCGCCAACCGGCAACCATCAAAGAACTCCGGCAGGTTCACATACTCGTGCACCGTGTGGATCTCATACTGACCCGCACCGATCGTTACCGTCGGCACGCCGTACTTGACAAACCAGTTCGCATCCAACCCACCATTGGAGAACATCGTAACAGGCTTAAGCCCCATCGACTCGGCCGCACGCTTGGCGTGCCGCACCGCCGGCGCATCGTCCTTGATACCAAACGACGGGTACTCAAACCGGCTGGTGAACTTCACCTTCGCCGTCTTCCCCTTGTCGTCCTTGACCTGTTTGCCCGCCTTGGTAAACGCGGCCTTGTACCCCGCCGTGATGGCCGAGGCAAACTTCGCCTCCGGGCTGCGCGTCTCACCGCGCACATACACAAAGTCCGTAACCACGTTCGTCGCATTCCCCGCCGCGACCGTCCCGTCCTTGCCGCCGAAGATACCAACGTTGCTCGTGCCGCGCTGCTTCCCCTTGACGACCTTCCCAAACCAACCCCCACGCCGAGCCTCGGCTATCGCGATCGACGCGACCAGCGTCGACGAGATCCCCTTCTCCGGCGCAACGCCCGCGTGCGCCGCCTTGCCGTGAATCTCAACATCCCAACGCTCGGCACCCACCGCCCCGGTGATCAGCACCGCCGGCGTCCTGCTGTCGACGTTGAAACACACCGACGCGCCCTTGAGAATCTTCGGGTCCATGAACCGTGCACCCTGCAGTCCGCTCTCCTCACGCACCGTAAACAGCAGCGTGATCGGCGGGTGTGGCAGGTTGTTCTTCAGCAGCGTCTCGACCAGCGAAACAAGCACCGCGCAACCCGTACGGTTGTCGCCGCCCAACGCCGTCGTCCCGTCGCCGACGATCTTCTTCCCGCTCACCTTCGGCTTCGCCCCCGCGCACAACGGCACCACGTCCATGTGCGTCGCAAAGACCATCGGCTTGCCGCCACGCGTGCCGGGCAAGCGCACGTACAAGTTCCCCGTCTGCGTCGGCAGCGGAATCCGCTTGTGCGCATCGTCAAAGCCGATCGCCGACGCCGGCACACCAAGCGCCTTGAGGTCCGCGACAATCGCCTGGCCGATCGCCTCCTCCTGGCCGCTCACACCCTCGATCCCCAGGTACCGCATCAGGCGGTCCTGCGCACTCTTAACGTCCACCGGCGGAATGCTCTTGCCCATCTTTTGCTCCTTACAAATCCCATCGGCAGTGGCCCAACGCCCACCACCTCGGTTTTATATCCACACAACACACACCACCAAGGCCCCAACCTGCGGGCACAACTAAACCTTTACAATCCAAACGGAATCCCCAGCATAAACCACAGCAGGAACAGGACCGTCCACAGCACCGAAATCCCGATCAAGAACGGTAGCATCAACGCCACCACCGTGCCCACTCCAGAGTTCTTGTCATACTTCTGGCAGAAGACCACCACCATCGCAAAGTACGCGTTCAACGGCGTGATCATGTTGATCGGCGAATCCCCGACTCTATATGCCGCCAGAACCGCCTCCGGCGCTACACCAAGCGCCACAAAGATCGGCACAAACACCGGTGCAAAGATCGCCCACTTGGCTATCGCACCAGTCAGCAGCAGGTCCAGCAGCATCACCACGATGATGAACCCCAGCAGCAGCCACACGGCCCCGATGTTCGCACCCTGCAGCGTGTCGGCGATGCTCCCGGCCAGGATTGTCGCCATGTTCGTGTAGTTGAAGTACGCCACAAACTGAGCGATGATAAACAACAGCAGCAGCAGCCCACCCAGCGCACCGAGCGACTTCTCGACCGCCTTGACAATGTCGGTGATCCCCTTCATCTTACCAGACCCAAGCCCGAACGCCGCACCCGTCGCCAAAAACGTAACCATGATGAACACGATCAGCTGGTTCATGAACGGCGAATCACCGATCACCGCACCCGTGTCCGGGTTCCGCAGCGGCGCGCCGGGCGGCAGCGTCAACAGCGCAAAGAACGCGATCACACCCAAGAGCGCAAGGCCCGCAAACTTCAGCCCCCGCGACTCCTCCGCCGAGACGCCCGACTCGGCCTTCTCACCATCGCCCGTTCCCTTGTAAGCCCCCAGCCTCGGCTCGATGATCCGCTCGGTGATCAGCGAGATCACCAGCGTCAGCACCAGCACCGACACGATCGAGAACCACAGGTTCGCCGTCAGCCCGATCGCAAGCCCTTTGCTGGCCGCGGGCAACGCATCGTTGGTAAACTCAGTCAGCACCGCGTCCAGCGGCTTGATGAGCATGTTCACCGTGAACGCCCCCGCCACCGCCGCAAACCCCGCCGCGATCCCCGCCAGCGGGTGCCGGCCAAGGCTCAGGAACGCGATCCCCGCCAACGGGATCAGCACCAGATACCCCGCGTCCGCCGCAACGCTCGACAAAATACCCACAAACACGATGATGTACGTGATCGCCCACGGCGGAGCGACCACCACCAGCTTGCGGATCAACGCCTTGACCAGCCCCGCCTCCTCTGCCACACCCGCCCCGATCATCGCCGCGATCAAAAGCCCCACCGCCGTGAAACTCATGAAGTTCGGGATCATCGAGTTATACAGGAACCGAACCCCCTCGGCAGACCACAAACTACGCACCGACTGCGTAACCTGCTCCAACTTCCCCGTCGTCTCGTTGTACTGCTCAAACGTTGCGCTCACACCCATCAGCGACAACACGTGCGCAACGGCCATCGTACCCAAAATCAACAGCAAGAAAATCACCGCCGGGTGAGGAACCCGGTTGCCCACACGCTCGACAACGTCAAGAACCTTCTGCATCCCGCTCTTGGGTCCCGGTATCGCCTCGCTCATAGCCAACACTCCTTGTCAAAACGACCGTCCTACACACCTGACCGCGACCTACTTCGCAGGATTCAACGGCAACAACCACGGCACCATCACCACGCAGATCACCATCACTATCAACCCCAACGGCACACCAATCTTCACAAAGTCCCCAAACTTATAACCACCAGGCCCCACCACCAGCGTGTTCACAGGCGATGAAATCGGCGTCATGAACGCCGTCGATGCACCCAGCGCCACAATCATCGCAAACGGCATCGGCGACGCCCCCATGTCGTTGGCCACCGCGATCGCCACCGGCGCCATCAGCACCGCCGTCGCCGTGTTCGAGATAAACAGACCCAAAATCGCCGTGATCGCAAACAAACTCCCCAACACAACATACGTCCCCGACCCGCTCGTCAGCCGCGTCAACGCATCGGCTGCGATCTCCACCCCGCCCGTCCGCTGCAACGCGATCGAGAACGGCAGCATCCCCACGATCAACACGATCGTCTTCCAACTGATGCTCCGGTACGCGCTGCCAATATCAATGCACCCCGTCAGACCCATCAGCAAACACCCGATAAACGCCGCCTGAACATTCGGCACCCACCCGCTCACCATCAGCACCACCACCACCAGCAGGCAACCAACCGCTTGCCACGCCTTGCCCTGCACCGGCAGCACCTGATCGACCTCCGTCGGCAGTTGCATCACCAGCACGCCCGCGTCGTCGCGACCGAGCGACTGAATCCGCTTCCACGGGCCAACGACCAGCAGCGTGTCGCCGATCTTCAACTTCTCCTCTAAAATCGCACCCTCCTGCGCCGCCGACCCGTGCCGAAGCCCGATCACGCTCACACCAGTCCGGCTGCGGAACCGCGCCTCCACCACACTCTTGCCCACAAGGTGCGAGTCCGCAGGCACGATCACCTCGGCCATCCCGATCTCCTGCGACCGGTCCGCAAAGTACCCGCCCGGGATCGCCAACCTCTCAACCCCATACCGCTCCGCCAGCGCCGCCGCGTCCACCCCAGGCCCGTGCAAATCCAGCAGCAGCACATCCCCCGCACGCAACTCCGTACCCTCACCAACCTCGATGAGCACACTCCCCCGCCGGCCCGCACGCTCCACGGCGATCACACTTACCCCCGAAAGCCCCCCACTCTCAATCTCACCAAGCGTCTTGCCCACCAGCGGCGACCCACCCCGCACGCACACCCGCTGCTCCCGGTTGCCCAGCTTGTACTCCTCGATCCACTTCGCAAGGCTCGGCCTCCCCTGCACCCCACCACCCCGCGATCCATCCTCATCCTTACGAACCAGCCAACGACCCGCAAAGAGCATGTACACAATCCCCACAACCAAAACCGGCACCCCAAACGGCGTGAACTGGAAGAAACTAAACCCGGCCTGCTCACCACCCTGCCTGATCAACTCCGCGTTCACCACCAGGTTCGGCGCCGTCGCCACCAGCGTCATCATCCCGCTGATCAACGCCGCATAACACAACGGCATCATCAGCCGACCGGGCTGCGTGCCGGTGCTCTGCGAAATCCGCAACGCAACCGGGATAAATATCGCCGTAACCGCCGTCGAACTCATGATCGACCCAAGCCCGCAGACGATCACCATCAGCAGCACGATCAACTTCGTCTGGCTCTTGCCCGTCTTGGCGATGAGCATGTCCCCGAGTTTCCGCGCCACCCCCGTCCGTACCAGCCCCTCGCCAATGACAAACAACGCCGCGATCAGCACGATGTTCGAGTCGCTAAACCCCGCCAGCGCCTCGCTCATCTTCAGCACGCCCGTAAACGGCAGTGCCGTGATCATCAGCAGCGCAACAACATCCATCCTCGGCTTGTTGATGACGAACATCACCACCGCCGCCAAGAGCAACCCCAGCACAAGCATCAGATCAGTGTTCATGGCGTGATACTCATGAATCCGCTGGCCGTGCGGTCTGGAACCCTCGCCCGCCTCGCCCTACGCTAGGCCCGCGGAGGCAGGCCTTCCACCCGAACTCCCAGCGTGGACACTTGGGGCACGCCCCACACAATCTCCAAAATCGAGTCTCCTCCAAGGACTATGCGATAGTTACCAACCACAGGAGTTTGCCGTGATACACACAAACACACCCGCTCGCCCCGACCGCACGCTCATCACACGCCGCGCCGCGATCATCGCCTCGGCCATCCTCCTCGCCGGGCAGACCACCCTCGCCCAAACCCCCACCACGCCGGCCCCAACCCCGGCCGTCACCGCCCCGCCGATCAAACTCACCACCCTAGCACCCTCTACACCCGACAACCTCTACGACGAGGTCTATACCCCCTCCTACCCCACCGAGGAACTTGACGACATCTTCCAGCCCGTAACTCCCTCAATCGACTCCAAGTCCTTCGACTCACCCTTCCAGGCCCTGCTCGACAAACGCCGCTCCCTCGAAGAGGCCATCGGCCTCCGCCTCGGCTTCGCCTACACCATGGTCTTCCAGCAGGCCAGCGCAGGCCCCAACTCACGCACCGGAACCTCCGGCGACATCGACTTCATCTCCGACTGGACCCTCATCGGCCGCGGCACCGCCGACACCGGACGCTTTGTCTTCACCACCGAATACCGCTTCAAAGCCGGCTCCGACCCCGCCAGCGCACTCCGCCGAAACATCGGCTCCCTCACCGCCACCACAGGCGGCTTCAACGACCGCGGATGGGTCGTCCGCGACGCCTTCTGGGAACAACGACTCCTCGAAGACCACCTCCGCGTCCAGATCGGCCGCTCCGACATCTCCGACTACTTCGGAGGCTACCGCCTCCAGAGCATCAACAACTCCTTCTCCAACCGCGCCTTCTCCGCACTCGCAACCGCACCATCACCAGGCCACGGCATGGGCGCGCTCATCACCCTCCGCCCCGCCTCCGTCTGCTACCTCACACTCGCCGCAAACAACGCCTACGGCCGCACCACCGAGAGCGACTTCGGCTCACTGGGCGAAAACTGGGACCTCTTTTACGCCGTTGAGGCCGGATACACACCCACCATCGAGGGCATGGGCCGCGGCCGCTACGCCGTCGCCTTCTGGCACGTCGATGCACGCACCGACCCAAACATCCCCCAAGACCAAGGCTTCACCGTCATCGCCGAGCAGGACCTGAACCAAACCTTCTACGCCTTCGCACGCTACCAATACGCCGACACCGCCCTTGAAAACATCGATTACTCCGTCCAGCTCGGCCTGGGCGTCAACGGCCTCCTGGGCAGCCCCGACAACCTCACCGCCATCGCCTACTCCTACGCCGAGCCCGCCACCGACGGCCAACGCGACGAAAAAGTCGTCGAGGCCTTCCACCGCTGGCAACTCACGAGATTCACACAGTTCTCCCTCGGCATGCAGGGCATATTCGACCCCAGCAACGCCCCCGACGACAACGCCCTGGCCGTCTTCACCGCCCGCTTCCGCATCGCCTTCTAACCCCCACATATCCCGCGCAGAACCCCTCCCCCGAGGGGAGGAGCAAGGGTGGGGTTCTCTCGCGCCAGTATCGCTGCGCAAACACACCTGTGAAAACCCAGAAGATGTTCGCGGAGGTAGCGGAGTGCAGCGAAGGGACGCGGAGCAAGGCTGCAGGAGAGTGCAATCGGTCAATCAATGACCAACCGAAAATCTCCGCGTTCCTCCGCTGCACTCGGCCACCTCCGCGAACCTCTTATCGACAGCCCCGTTGACTGCGATCACGCCGGCTTCACGCCCACGCCCGTCTGCTTGGCCCGCCGGCCGATCATCGACAGCATCACCCACGTCCACCCGTTAAAGAGCACCTCCAGCCCGATGAACAGCCCAATGGCCCACAGCCCCGACGCCGGCCACTGCCGATAGATCAGGATTCCCAGGATCAGCGAAACAACGCCGTTGAACAGCACAGAGTTGCGCCCCGCCACACGCTCGCTGAGTGCCACAACGATCCTGATGATTCCCGTCGCGATCAGGAAGACCGCGATGATCAGCGTCAGCCTCACGGCGTTGTCCTTCGGCTCGTTCATGAACATCAAGCCGACGAAGAGGTACATCAGCCCAACTAGCACGTGCAGCAGCCGCCCACTCCACCGCCCCGCCCAGAACGCGCTGAGCACCGACGCCACGCCGCCAACAACCAGGAACGCGCCGAAGATCCAGACCGTGGCCAGCGTCAGCGTCGCCAGGCACATCCAACCGATCGCAAACGTCCCCAGCGCGACCATCAGCAACCCGGCGACCAAAAACATCGGCCATTTCTTCCCCAGCAAGTGCCTCTCGGCCGCATCGGACTGAACATCGGCATTGGCGACGGCAGTAGTCATAATCACTTCCTTTACAATCACAGTTGACCGAACCGAACACCCGCATTCTCCCCACACCACCGCCGACAATCAAGTTATCAACCGCCAACCGCCACCCACCGGCACCCGCCGAATCTCCGGCAGATTGTGATCAAAAGTGGAGATGCACCCAGATGCCCCAGCAGCCGCTCGGCGTGGTCGGGTATACATCTGGAGCCTCCCCAACTCGCGCCCGGCAGCCGGGCTTCTAGGCACCGCCGTGTGGGTCGCGCCTGCCGACGAACGAACCCCACCCCTGCCCATCCCCTCGGGGGAGGGGGTTCGGAACTACAAACAGAGGCGAACGAGGTTACTGATACGCCGCGAACGCCGACTTGACCCGCCCGGCGTCCTTCCCTTCGCGCAGCACCAGCCCCAGCAGCAGCCGGGCCTTCAGACCCGACAGATACCCCGCCGGTGTCAGCCCGCGATTGATCAGGTCGATCTCCGCCCCCGGGTACCCGTAGGTCTTGGTAAAGACCGGCCCGGTCATCGACCGGCTCGCCAGCACCACCGGCACCTTCGCGGCCAGCTCCCCCAAGATCGGCGCAACATCCGCCGGGACGTGCCCCGCGCCCATCCCCTCGATCACCACACCCGCATACCCAAGCCCCGGCAACGCCCCATACACACGCCCATCGTCCCCCATCGCTGCCTTCATCAACGCCACCGGCACCGGCGGGCCACCCTTGGTCGACAGCGTCGGCGTGCGGGCCACGCGCACATAAAACTGCGGCGTCCCCTCAATCACCGTCCCGATCGACCCGACCAGCGGCGACAAAAACGCCGAGGGCAACGCCGTGTGCGACTTTTGCACAAACCGCGCCGCATGAATGTCATAGTTCAGCACCGCCAAGGTCCCCAACCCACGCGACAACGGCGACGCGGCTACGCGAGCCGCCGCCAGCAGGTTCGCCGGCCCATCGGCCCCCGGCGCATCGGCCCCGCGCATCGCTCCGGTGATCACCACCGGCTTGTCCCCCCCGACGAGCACGTCGAGCAGGAACGCCGATTCCTCGATCGTGTCGGTCCCCTGGATGACGACCGCACCGTCAAAGCCCTGCGCAAACCCCTCCTCGATCGCCTTGGCAACCTCGACAAGGTGCACATACGTCAGCGAAGGGCTGGGCAGGCGAAAGAGCGACCGCGCCTCGATCTGCGCCACCTCGGCCAGATCAGGCACAGACGCGACCAACTCAGCCGCGCCAAGCTTGGGGGCAATCCCGCCCCCGGCCGACGGGACCATCGTGATCGTCCCGCCGAGTGAGAGAAAGAGCAGTCGTGGAAGGCTCATTGCGTGCTCCTTGTGCTTTTTATGATTTTTTGGCACCATCGGGCATGATGTCCCCCGGCTTGTAGTCCGGCAGCCAGCTGCACGGGATGATCGACAGCAGGGCGAGGCCCGACATGACCAGGAACCCGATCTTCAGGGCCTGGATGCGTGCCGCGGCGTTGATCTCCAGGGCCGCGGCTACCTGCTCGGGCGTGGCGTTTGTATTCGCGGTAAGCCGGTCTACCACCTGCGAGTCGCGCATAAAGTTGAGGTTGGTCAGGTTGACCTGGTCGCGCAGCTCTGCCGTTATGACCGGGTTGGAACTTGCGTTGACGATGATCGCCGAGCTGAGCAGCCCGACGACGAACGCCCCGACCATCGCGGTTCCGATCGCGGCGGCAAGGTTCTGTGTTACGCCTCGCAGCGAACCAACGTCCCCGGCCATTTCCTTAGGCGAGGCCGTAACAAGGACGTTAAAGAGCAGCGTAACGAGCGCACCCTGCCCCAGCCCGACGATGAACAGTCCCAAGATCACCGTCGGCGTGGTCCACTCATTACGGATGACCACCGCCAGCCAAGCCGTTCCGGCCGCGACGAACATGAAAGCGATGCGGGCGATCGTCCGGGGTGTGAACTTGGGATAGAGCTTGACGATCAGGATCGCGGTGAAGAAGACCGTGAGCATGAAGGGCATCATCGCTTTGGACGACTCGATGCTCGACTTGCCCTGGACGATCTGGATATACAGCGGGACGGTAAAGTTGATGGCACCTTCGAGGGCCACGACGATAAAGAGTGCGACGAGCGTCGCCCACTCCTTGGGCGAGCTGACGACCTGGAGGGGCAGCAGGGGTGTCTTCCCGGCGAGTGTCTGCCGGTGTGTCCATACGAAGAAGCCCGTTACAATCATGACGCCGACGATGATCAGCAGCAGCGCTGGCGATGCGCCCACGATGTCAAAGGGTGCCGCAGGCCTGGCTGTGAGCAGCCCCCAACTGCGGACGTTGTTGAACCCAAAGGCGATACAGATGATGCCCACGGCCGAGAGGATCACGCCGACAACGTCGATCTTGACCTCCGGCCTTGGCTTGGACATCTTGAGTTTGGTGCTCATGACCAGGATGCCCACCGACAGCGCGATGAGCAGCCCGAAGCCGAGCCGCCAGTTGATCGTTGCGACATACCCGACAATGATGAATGCCAGCACACCGGCGATTGCGCGTGCCGACCCAAGCCAACCCACGGCCTCGGCCTGCTGCTTGCCCGAGTAGTGATTCGCGATCAACGCCACCAGCGACGGCACCAGCGACGCGCCGGCAAAACCGGCCAGCGCCTGCGCCGCGAGCATGATCTCCGCACGCGGGCTGATGACCATCAGGATCATCGCCAGCAGGAAGAGTGCCGTCGCGGCCTGGAAGAAGATTTTGGCCCCAAACCGCTGGCCCAGTTTGGCCCCGAGCATCACAAAGCCAGAGACTCCCAGCGAGTACATCACGATCGCCGTGCCGATGGTCGTCGGTGGCGTCTGGAAGCTCTCGACCATCCCGCTCATCGAGATCGGGATCGCCGCGACGTTGAAGGACATCAACGCCTGCCCCATCGCGATGACCACCATCGGCAGCCAAGACTTTCTGTCAATGTCGGCAATATTGGATGCGGTTGTCGTCATGGTTGGCTCCGGGTGTGTGGTCGGGGTAACGCGAAATGAGGAAACAGCCCTCGATGCGGTGAGTCTATCGGGCGGGTGTCAGCAAAACCAACAACACTGCGGCACACGCTCCCCCCGGGCCCAGGTGCTTACTGCCCGGGGGGCGGCTCGGTCGCCCCGGGGACCCACCCGGGGGGATACTTGTCCCACGGGTAGCCGTCGGGCCCGCTGGCATAGGCATAACCCAGGTCGAAGAGTTTGGTCATAAAGACCGGATCGAAGTGGTCGTCGGACTTGTACGTGAAGGTGCCTGGGATCGCGGCCAGGTTGAAGTCAATCTGGTCGCGCTGGGCGATGAGATAAATTCGGAATAGGTCCCCAAGCCCGTGCGTGTGGATCAAAGCGCCGATCGACCGCCGGGCCACGGATGTCGTTCGGCGGGGGACCGACTCCCACGTGGGCACCTCCCGCGCGTTGCGGATGATGAACGCCGACCGGTCGCGCACGACCCCACGGGCCTCGGACTCGGCCCGCAGGTTGAACGATGGTGGGTAGAGGAAAACCTGCGTTTTGGTCCCCCCGTCGACGTGCATCTCCTGAAACTTCTTCCCATCGATGACCACGTCGATCATGATCGGGGGGAAGGCGCCGGGTATCGCCGCCGAGGCCATCAGCACGTCGTGGAAGAGCCGGAGTGCGTCGGGGTTTCCCTCGCAACTGATCTTGGCGATCAGCCCCAGGTTCCACACCACGCCCCGGCTGGCGTCCAGGTCGCACGTGCCCACCAGCAGGATGCGCCCCTTGGCATACTCGCGCGCAATGTCCTGCATCATCTGCTGGTCGATGAGCTCCTCCATCATCCGCCGAAGTGGGCCTGTGTCAAAGGCCGAGTCGTCCGTCAGGGCCGTGAAAATCCCCCGGAACAAAATCAGGTCGGCGGTTGTTACCGTGGTGTAAACCCTGCGGAGTTTGGCGTCATACTGCGGCCCTGCAAAGGCGAACGGAGCAGTCAACGCCCCGGTGCTGATGCCCGTAACGATGCTGAAATCCGGGCGATTGCCGCGCGTCGTCCACCCGCAGAGAATCCCCGCACCATACGCGCCATAGCTGCCGCCGCCAGAAATCGCCAGCATGTTCGTCCGCGGGAGCGTCCCGTTGTGCCCCAGCGAGCGCTGGTAAGCGACCTCGGTCCTGATGGCCGAGGCGATCTCTTCGATGAACGGCGCACTGACATAGTCGCTGGCCGTGCGGATGGCCGGGTTGTTCAGCAGCAACACCTGATCGGTCAGCCCCTCGGGCACCGCCGGGGCGCGCCAGCGGGCCGAGCATGAGGGGAGCAGACATGCCGGCAAAACCAAGAGAACTAAAATCAAACGCACCATCATGCTCCGATCTGACCTGCCCGACGACAAGGGCGCTATCGCTGGGCCCCTACCGCAGCGCAGAGAATGTGAAGTTGGCCGAAGGGAGAGTGCTCCCGCCGCGCAGTTCGGCGACATCGGCCGTGAAACCATCGTCCGAGAAAAAGTTGATCGTCATTCGCCGGCCCAACTGGCTGCCCACCTCGTTGAACGAAAAGACCCGCCCGTCGGGAGAGACCGATCCAACATACGCCACCGGCGAGGGCGAAGTGTTGAACCGGCTGTTCAGCGTCATCCCACGCCCGGGCTCAGAGGCGAGCGTCACGGTGCCGCTGTTGATCCTGCCGGTCAACTGGTCGGTCACCTGCATGTCCAGCCGCATGTAGAAGGCGTTCTCAACGCTCCCCACAGCCGTGCCCGAGACAAACCGCCGCTCCCCGTTGACCGTCTCCCACCCGCTGACGACCCAGTTGCGGGCAAACTTCCCGAGCGCGGCACGGTCTCGATCAGCAGGCGATAGGCCCGGGGCAGGTGGTGGTGCGTTGACAACAATCACCTGCGGCTGCGCGGCCGTGGCGTTCGCCTGGGCCTGCGCGTTCTGGGCGTTGCGCCGGTTCTGGTCCCCGATCACCGCGCCACCCGCGCCCCCGGCGACGGCACCGATCGCCGCACCCGTGCCGGCGTTGCCCGACATCGAGCCGATGACCAGCCCGGAGAGCGCGCCGACGGCCGCGCCCGACGCGGCACCCTGCCCGGCGTTCTCGCACCCGAACAGCACCGAAGTACCTGCGGCGATCAGCACGCACACCCCGGCCGTGAACCGGCGCGAGCGCGCAAGGACGCCCGAACGAACGACCGGGTTGATGGCTTGACTCAGTTGATCGGTCTGCATGGTTACTCCTTGGAACAAACACTCAATGATTCACAAAACCTACGCCGGTTTGGCCGCACCCGGCTTGGGGGTTGGCGTCCGTGCAGACTCCGGCTCGGCCTTGATCCTAAAGAGGATCACAAACAGCACCGGCACAACGATCATCGTCAGCACGCACGCAAACCCCAGCCCGAACATGATCGTTACGGCCATGGCCGAGAAGAACGGGTCCGTCAGCAGCGGGATCATCCCCAGCACCGTCGTGATCGCCACCAGCATGACCGGCCGCAACCGACTGACGGCACCGTCGACAACGGCCCAGTACGGCGACTTGCCGTAGTCGTTCTTCTGCGTTCCAAACTCGTCAACGAGCACGATCGAGTTCTTGATCTGCTCACCAGCCAGCGCGATCGCCCCCAGCAACGCCATGAACCCAAACGGCTGGTTCATCAGCAGCAAGCCGCCCGTAACACCGATGATCGCCAGCGGCACCGCCAGGCAGATCACCATCGTGATGCGGATCGAGTCAAAGATCATCACAACAATCGCAACCATCAGCATCAACGCCAGTGGCAGGGCCGTGGCCAACGCCGCACGCGCGTTTTTCGAGTCCTCGTGCTCGCCCCCGAAGGCCATCGTGTACCCCGCCGGCAACTCGATCGCCTCGATCTCGGGCCTCAGGCGATTGAACAGCTGGCTCGGCAGACCCGACCGCGGGTCGCAGTGCACCGTGATCGTCGGGAACCTGTCCCGCCGCATCACCACTGGGTCCTCCCACTGCACGCTCGTGCCCGTGGCCACCTGACGCAGCGGGATCATCCGCATCGCCACCGGGCTCCAGATCTGCATGCTCGATATCGCGTCGATCCCCGTCCGCTCACCCTCGGGCGGGCGGGCGATGATCGGCAGCAGCCGCGCCTCCTGCGGGAACGTCCCCAGCCCCGCCTGCCCAGGCTCGCGGTAGAACCCCACGTTCCGCCCCTGCAAGCCCGTCTCGATCGCGCGTGCAACGTCAACACGCGTGATCCCGTTGCGCCTTGCCTGCAGTTCCAGCAGGTCAGGGCGGACCACCGGCTCAAGTTCGCGCCAGTCATCGCGCACGCACAGCGCGCCGCCGTCCTTGTTCATGATCTCGCGCGCCTTGGCCGAGAGTTGGCGCAGCACGCCCGGGTCAGGCCCGCTGAAGCGCACCTGCACGCGCCCACCGCCGCCGGGGCCGAGCAGAAACTTCTGGGCGATCGCGTTGGCCGATGGGTGCTCCTTGTCCAGGTACCCCTGGATGGTGGCCATCAACGCGTCGATGCTCTCGGGCTCATCGACATTGACAAGGAACTGCACGTATGCCGGGTTCTGCTTCTCGGGCGAATAGACCAGCAAAAACCGCAGCCCACCGCCGCCGACGAACCCCGTAACGTGCTTGACCCCGGGCTGCTTCTTGATAAACCCGCCGACGTTGTCGGCGAACTTGGCCGACTCGTTGATATCCGTCCCTGCGGGCAAAAACGCATCGACCATGAACTGTGGGCGAGTTGCCGGGGGGAAGAAGTTCTGCCGCACGTGCCCGAACCCATACACCGCCGCGATGAACAACCCCACGATCACCACCAGCACGGCCCAGCGCAACTTCAGCGACACAATCAGCATCCTGCGGAAGATGCGGTACGGCAACGCCGCGTATGGGTCCCGGTCCCGGTACGCCGGGTCCTTGGACGGCTTGAACAGCAGGTAGCACAGCAGCGGCGTGAACGTGATGGCCGTCACCCAGCTGATCGCCAGCGAGATAAAGATCACATAAAACAGCGACCGGGCGTACTCACCCGTCGAGTCGTCTGAAAGCCCGATCGCCGCGAACGCGATGACCGCGATAGCCGTCGCGCCAAGCAGCGGCCACTGGTTCTGGGCCACGCTGTCGCGGATCACCTCGATCTTCTCCTCCCCAGCCTCCATCCGCACCTTGATGCTCTCGGTTACCACGATCGCGTTGTCCGTCAGCATGCACAGGGCGATGATGAACGCCCCCAGCGAGATGCGCTCCATCAAAATCTGCTGGAAGTACATCACCTGCACCGTCGCCAGGATCGTTACCACCAGGATCACCCCGATGATGAACCCCGCACGCAGCCCCATCGCGATCAGCAGCACAACGAACACGATCGTCACGGCCTTTGCGATGTTGAAGGCGAACAGGTTCGTCGCCTCCGTCACGGCCTCGGGTTGGAAGTTGATCTCCCCGATCTCCATCCCGATCGGCTGCTCGCTCTTGAGCTCAGCAAGGCGCTTGCGCACCTTCTCACCCATGTTCACGACGTTCCCGCCCTTGACTGTCGATATCCCCAGCCCCACGGCTGGCTTGCCGTCGAACGTCATGATCCGCCTCGGCGGGTCCTCAAGCCCACGCCGGATCGTCGCCACATCACGCAGGAAGAGCTGCGCCCCCGTCCCCCCCGCACCGATGGCCATGTCCAGCATGTCCTCGGCCGAGGCAAACCCACCACGCGGGTCGATGGTCAAAAACTGCTCACCCACGCGCACACGCCCGCCGTCGGCCGCGACATTCTGCGCTTGCAACTGGGCGTATATCTGCTCCTCGTTGATCCCCAGCTGCGACAGCCGCTTGCGCGAAATCTCAACGAACACCACCTCCTGCTGCGCAGCAAAGAGGTCCACCTTCTTCACGTCCGGCACGTTCACCAGCTGCCTACGCAGGAACTCGGCATACCGCCGCAACTCCGGCTCGCTGAAGCCCTCGCCGTTGATCGCAAAGAAAATCCCGAACACATCCCCGAAGTCGTCAACCACCACCGACCGCCCACGCGCCGCCGGCGGCAGCTGCGACTGCGCATCGGCAACCTTCCGCCGAAGTTCGTCCCAGACCTGCGGCATCGAGTCGGCGTTGTACTGCCCCTTGATGATCGCGCTGACCGTCGACCGCCCACGCACCGACTCAGACTCCACACGGTCCAGCTGCCCGAGCTGCTGGCACGCACGCTCGATGACGTTCGTCACCTCGTTGGCCACCTCCTGCGCGCTGGCACCCTCATAAGGCGTGATGATCAACGCCTCTTTGATCGTAAACTCCGGGTCTTCCAGCCGGCCGAGCTGCTTGAACGCCACCACACCGCCCAGCACTAGCAGGAACATGAAAAAGAACGTAACGCGCTTGCTTTTGACCGAGCTTACGCCGAGGTTCATTGGCCTGTTCCCCCCAGCGCATCACCCAGGTCTCGCACCTTCTGGCCGTCGCGCAACTGCGAGACACCCGCGGTAGCAATCCTGTCGCCCTCACGGAGGCCTTCGAGCACCTCGACACTCTCGCCAACGATCACACCAACCTTCACCAGCGTCCGCCGGGCCACCAAGTCCGCACCGATCACCCACACCACCTTCGTCCCGCTCCCCTCGGTATACACCGACGCCAACGGCACCAGCAGCGCGCCGCCCGCACCGCCCGCCTGCCCATACCGCAGCCGCACGATCGAAGACATCCCCGGCAACAGGTTCACGCCCGGTGGCGTTGTCAGCACAAACCGCACCCGGAACGTCTGCGTAACCGGGTCGGCGACCTGCGCGATCTCACCGATCCGCACCGGGAACTGCCGGCCGGGTATCGCCACAAACTCCGCCGTCGTCGCGCTCAGGTCCGCCGTGCGCAGGTCCTTTGCCATAAGCCGCTCGGGCACGTCCACGTCCACGCTCAACTCCCCGGCCGTCTGCAGCTGCACGATCGGCTGCCGCACCGTTACGCTCTGGTTCGCATCAACAAACCTCCGCGCCACCACCCCGGCAAAGGGCGCACGCAGCGTCGTGTCCTCCACCTGCAACGTCGCCTCACGCACGCGCCCTTCCAGCCCGCGAATCTCGGCCTCCGTTGCCTCGATGTACTCGCTGCGCGCACTGGTGCCCATCTCCAGCAGCTGCAGGGCCGTCTGCCTGTCTTCCCTCGCAACCCGGTACTCCGCCTCGACACGGTCAAAGTCCGCACGCGCCACCGCGTTGCTCGCCAAGAGGCCAGAGAACCGCTCGTACTGCGCCTTGGCACTCACCAGCCGTGCCTCGGCCGCTCGCAGGTCGCTCTCCAGTCGCAGCCGTTCCTCAGGACGAACACCAGCCTTCAGCGTCCGCAGCTGCACACGCAACTGCTCCAGCTGACCGTTCAATGCCGTCTGACGAGACTTGAACTCCTCAACCCGCAGCTCCCCGATCACGTCCCCCTTGGCCACCTCCTGCCCCTCCTCCACCGGCAGCCTTACCAGCAGCCCCGGCACCTGGAAGGCCAGTTCAACCGTCGTCGTCGCCTTGGCAATCCCCGGCAGCGCGGCCACACGCGCCTGCTCGCTCGCCTTGAGCACCGTCGTACGCACCGGGCGCACCACCTCTACCGCCGGGGGCGACTCCTGCCGGCAACCGCCCGCAAACAGCAACACCCCACCCGTGGCCAACGACACCCACAACGCACCGGGCGCACCAAACAATCCCCATCGACCAAACCATTGACCTGTGCGGCTTTGCATCTGTGTACTTCCCTTTGTTCTGCCCTGCCGTCTTCGCAGGGCTTCCCCTTCTGAGGTAACTCTACACCCGACAACAATAACCTAAGCGTAGCAGGATCCCTATGCCCCCGCTCTCAATGACCGCACCCACCCCATGATCCGATCCTCCGTCCACTCATAAAACGGGTTGTACCGCATCCGCATCATCAACCCAGGCGAGATCGTCAGCACACCACGCTCACCACGAAGCGACAACGTCCCGAGAGGCAACAACGGCGGCAGCCCAACCTCCCCCAACCCATAGACCCGATCTGTAACCGGTATCGGTATCGCAACGTGCGAAAGCGAAAACGTCCCCGCCGGCCACTCGGCGTTGATGAGCGTATCGACAGGCTTCCCACCCTCATACTGCCGCGCGACAACCTCCCGCGAGTCCACCTCACGGTTCGTCGCCAGCACCACCTTAAACGCCAGCCCCGGCCTCTTGAGCCTCGGCAAGATCTCCCTCTCAAACTCGCTGCCCGTCAACCCATCGAGCCACGAAAACCGGTTGATGTCAAAGAGGATCATCTCACCCCGCCCCGCGGGCAGCCGGTCCAGCAGCGCATCGATCACGCCGTGCGTCAGCACCGTGGCGTCGGCCACCGACTGCACCACCAGCACCGGGGGATATTCGCTCATCTTCCCCTGTGTCGAAAGCCGGGCCAGGTCCGCATCGACGTGCCTTGTGATCCGGTGCGCCTGCAAGCTCGCGTTGGTCGGCCACGACGAATACTTAAACGGGTCGATCTCAGGCTCGATCCCGCTCCACGACATCTTCTCCTCACCAGATACCCGCGCTATCGCCGGGTACAGCCGGGTGAACTCCGCCATCGGCGTGATCGCCAACATCGGCGAGATCAGCACCAGCCCATCCGCCCTCGGCAGCGCGGCCGCCGCGCCCCCGGCGATCACCCCCGTCGCATAGTTCACGCACAACGCGCCCCCGTTGGAATACCCCACCATTATCAGCGGCCTCCCCCCAGGCACCTTCGCACGCAGCCCCACCATCCCCACACGCACCGCCTCGGCCCAATCCTCCCAGCGTGCATCCACCAGCGCCCTCGGCGACGTCCCGTGCCCCGGCACACGAAGCCCGATCACCGTGTACCCCGCCGCGTGCATCCGCTCACCCAAGGCCCGCAGCGAATACGGCGCGTCCGACAACCCGTGCACCAGCAGCACACCCCCCACCGGCTCCTTGGCCTCAAAGACAAACGTCCGGTTCCAGTTCCGCTCAAACAGTGTCGCCGGGTTGCAGACCGAATCCGCCTTATACCGGCAAAACTTCCCGACTGACTCCCCAGCCCACCGCTTGCCCACCAGCGCATCGAGTTCCGCAAAGACGCGCTCCTCCTGCGCCAGGTAATCCGCAAACGAATACGCCCCCTTCGCATCGGATGCCACAAACTCCGACGCCGGAGCTTCCCGGTGCCACCTGTGCAGCCCCGGCAACCCACGCGCAACCCGCACCCACGCAAACGCCACACCCGCGCACGCCACGATCACCAGCAATAACACCAACCCCACCACCTTGCCCACCAACCTCAGCACGGGCCTGCGTGCAACAGAGTTCGTCTTCATGCCCGCACTCTATTCGCATGCCGTGCTCGCCACACCCCCACTAGCGCCCCTTGACGCGTGCAAGGCCCCCATCGACCCCGAGCACCTGCCCCGTCGTCCACGCGCTCTGCGGGCCGAGCAGGAAGGCGATCGCGCTGGCAACCTCCTCAGGCCGACCGATCCGCCCCAGCGGGTGCATCGCCACCGAGGCCTTGAGCGCACCTTCATTCTCCGTGATCTTCCTGGCCATCGGCGTGGCGACCAGCCCGGGCGCAACGGCGTTGAACCGGATGCCCGCCCCGGCGTACGTCGCCGCCGCCGAGCGCACCAGCGCCTCGACCCCACCCTTGGCCGCGGCAATCGCCTCGTGGTTGGCCAGCCCGACCCCCGCCGCGCACGACGACATCAGCACCACACTCCCCCCGGTAGCCTTCATGTGCCTCCCGGCGGCCCTCGTCAACGCAAAGGCCGTGCGCAGGTTCTGGGCCACCACATCGTCAAAGTCCGCCGCGCTCGTCAGGTGCGCAGGGCGCAGCAAGATAGACCCGGCTAGGTTCACCGCGCCGGTGATCCCCGGGTGTGCCGTGAACAGCGCGTCAACCGCGTCAAAGTCCTGCGCATCAACGCACGCCACCTCACCGCCAGACCCCGCGGCTACCTCGCGCAGGCCATCGTCGCTGCGCCCAGCCAGCACCAGCGACCACCCCGCTTGGTGCAGCATCTGCACCAGGCTCCGCCCGATCCCACCCGCCGCACCGATCACCAAACACCGTTGAGAAGACATAACAAAACTCCCTTGTGTTGTTCAACCTCAATGCACCCGCAGCATCAGCAGCGCGATCACCCCGCGTGCCGACCACGCCCACGTCCGCGCCCAGTTGCTCGCCACCAGGCGGCGCCAGAGCACGTCATCAAAGCCCGCCGACAGCCGCTGGTGCAACGGCACATGCACGACGAACGTAACGCCACAGATCACCAGCACAAGTGCCAACCCCGCCCAGGCGAGCACGCCGCCGGTGAACCACCCCTTTGCCCCCCAGACCAGCAGCACCGCGCTGCACCCTTCGACCAGCATCACCGGCCCGACGACGAACGGCGTCCTCGCCAGGTGCGCCTTGGAATACGCCAAAAAATCACCCGTCGCAGCCACCTTCATCAGCGGGTAGTGCACCACCTGCACAAACCAGATCAGCCCGACCATAAACCACGTTGCCCCGGCGTGCGCGAGCAGGCAGATTGTCATCATGTGCTCGGGCATGCCAGCTCCATCAGATCAGGCCGATCAGATGCACGGGCATGACGGTACGCGCCAACGACCCGCCCGCCATGGATTACAAACGCCCCTGGCATCTGGAAACCATCCCCTTGCAGTTTTCCGATCCCGTGCCCGCGTAACCCAGCCAGCACCCCCGCAACCCAAACCCTGGGTCCAAAGAGTTGCCCAAACGACCCGCGCCCAAGCCCCAGCGCGCGGTACAAGAGCCTGTCGGGGTCAGCAAACCACCCGGCCGAGGTGATGCCGTACCCGCGCCCGAGCGACTCGGTCCGCGCGGGCGTCCCGGCAAGCGCGACGACCACCAACCCAACGCCGCGTTTGTCGATCCCCTCCTGCCACCGCGCCAGGTCCGCCAGCGTCTGCTTGCAGAACGTGCACCCGGCGTGCCTCAGCAGCACCACCAGCGTCGGGCGCGCATCCGTCCACGAGCGCAGCGTCCGCCCCTGCCCATCGGTCAGCGTGTCCAGTGCCGTGTCGAGGCTTACCTCACCGGGCGGGGCGGGCTGGGCGCTCCGCGCCGCGTGCCAGAGGATCATCGCAAAGGGCACCCACCAGAGCAGGTCGTTGGTCAAGATCGTCGCCCCCATCGACCAGGGCAACTCCCCGAGCACCGCCGAGCGCACAAACCCGATCGGGCCGAGGATCTTTCCAAGCAGCCCGACAAGCACGATCGGCCAGTGCCGGGCCGGGTCGCGCGAGGCGATGAGATACCCGATGCCATAGACCCCGATGATCATCCCCACGCACGCCCACAACTGCGGCCAGAGTTCCGTCGTCGCCGGCGTAACGCCCAGCATCCGCAACGTCCAGACCGGCGCGAGCACCATCGCCGCGCCCCACACAAGGTTGTAAATACCCGCGGCAATCAACCACCGGCCCATCCAACGCGGGTTCACCGGAGCGGACAAGTTCTCAGCCGTCATGATCCACCCCCGGCCCGCACGGCACGCTTGGTCGCCTCGTGCCGATAGGCGAACATCCGCTCCAGTTTCCGCCGAACGTGCCACCCGGCAACGAACTGGCCCACCCATCCCATCGGCAAGGCATATTCAATCCTGTCCTCCAGCACGCACCGCCCCGACCCGACCGCCCGCACGCTGTGCCGGTGCACCCACGAGGCGAACGGGCCAGCGACCTGCGTATCGGTAAACTCGCCCCCATCCTCACCCCGGTCAACAAACCCGCTGTGCCGGGCGACCCAGCGCAACTTGAACGGGCCCAGGTGCATGACCAGCACCGCCGTCTGCCCGTCGGCAAGCGACGCCGGGGCCTGCTCGACGGTTACACGCTCCCAGGGTGGTATGAGTGCTGTGAGCGCACCGGGGGACTGATGCCACGCAAAGACCGCCCGTGCCGCGGCTTGAATCTCTGAGGTTTTCGTATAGACCTGCAAACCAACCTCCTGCCGCGCACACAGGCAAACACCCGGCGGCAGCATAGCCCGCGCCAGCGCGCAGTTACGGGCCTTCAATCCCCTATGACCACGCGCCCGACGATCGTGCCCCCCGCCCAGCCTTTGCCCAGGGTGCACACTCTTCGGTTCCGCCCGCGTTACAACGAGTGCGACCCGATGGGCGTGGTGCATCATGCCGCGTATGTGCCGTGGCTGGAGATCGGGCGCACCGACCTGCTCCGCGCGGGGGGGATGACCTACGCCCACCTCGAAGCCCTCGGCGTCCTGCTCGCGATCATCTCCGTGCATGTCAAGTACAAACGCCCGGCACGATACGACGACCTGCTCGAACTGACCACCACCGTCGTCGGCGGCTCACGCGTGAAGATCGAGCACGCCTACGAACTGCGCCTCGTCGAGCCGGCGATCACGCCGCACAACCACCCCGACCCCACCCTGCTCCCCGGCGAGATGCCCCTGCTGGTTACCGCCAGCACGACGCTGGCGTGCATCGACCGCGCGGGGCGCCCGCAGGCTCTGCCGGAGTGGCTGGTGGTGCCCGGATAAACCCCGTTGCGATCTCCGCTTCGTTGCGCCGGCCTCGGCAAAGGGCGTTTGCCGGGCTTCTGGGGTGTGTGATTTTGGGAGGACCCATAGGCCTGCCCGACCCCGCCGTGTGGCTCCTGAGCCATCGTGGCGCATCTCCACTTTTGATCGCCACTGCGCGGGGATGCGCGGGCATCAATCGCCCTTGAGTTGCGCCTTGAAGACCGCCACGGCCAAGGCGCTGCCGACGATCGGACCGACGAGGTAGACCCAGGCCTGGCCAAAGCCTGCGCCCTGACCTGTAACCATGCTGACAATGGCGGGGCAGAGGCCAACGGCGGGGTTGAACGCGCCGCCGGAGATCGGGCCACCGGCAAACGCGCCGACGAGCACAGCACCGCCGATCGCAAAGCCGTAGTAGGAATTGCCCGTGGTCTTGGGGTGCGTGGCGACGTTGAGGACGACCAGGACAAGCAGGAAGGTGAAGATGACCTCGACAGCGAGCACTGCCGAGAGCGACGCGCCTGCGGCGGGCTGCACGTTCATCGGCGCGTTGGTGAGCAGTTTGCTCAGCAACGCACCAAGAAGCCCCCCGGCAATCTGCGCGATGATGCACGAGGCGGCCCGGCGAAGGTCGTGCGTGCCGCGGAGCCACAGCCCGATGGAGACGGCCGGGTTGTACTGCGCACCGGAAACGTGCCCACCCATATAGACCAGCACGGCTAGTGCCAGACCGATGACGACGGGTGCGAGCGTCCCGGCAAAGGCCACGGCCAGCCCGATGACCAGGACGAGGAAGAAGGTGCCAATGAACTCCGTCAACAAGCGTGGTGGGATCATGAGGGGAATATACCCGTCCTAGACAAGGGTTTTTTTGGGGTGTCGGTTGGCGTGAGCGGTTATCCCGCGGGGGCATCGTTAGGTATACAGTCGGGTTCTATAGAAGGGGCCTGGGATATGCCGTTGACGACTGTTTGGGTGGACATGGACGCGTACTTTGCCTCGGCCGAGCAGCATCTTTGCCCGCGTCTGCGGGGCCGGCCTGTGGGTGTGGTGCCGGTGTTTACGCGGGATGGTCGGCCGGCGGAGGGGTCGTGCTGCATCGCGGTTTCGTACCAGGCGCGCCCGAGCGGGGTGCGGACGGGTACGCCTGTGCACGAGGCGCGGCGGCTGTGCCCGGATATCCGCTTTGTGCACGCGCGGCCGGCCGAGTACGTGCGCTTACACCACGCGATTGTGGGGATTGTCGAGTCGGTGTTGCCGGTGCACCGTGTGTATTCCATCGATGAACTGGCGTGCCGGCTTGATGGTGCCGAGCGTTGCCCGGTGTATGCGGCGAGCGTGGGTGTGGCGATCAAGCGTGCGATGCGGGAGCGTTTGAGCGACGCGCTGACGTGCTCGATCGGCGCGGCGCCCAACCGGCTGCTGGCGAAGGTGGCTGCCGACGCGCGCAAGCCCAACGGGCTGAACATCGTGGAGGACCGGATGCTGCCTGGGTGTTTGTATGATTTGGACTTGGAGGACTGGCCGGGGATCGGCGGTGGGATGCGTGCGCGGTTTGAGCGTGCGGGTGTGATGACAACGGAGCAGATGTATGCGCTCACTGAGCATGAGATGGCGCGGGTGTTTGGCTCGATCGACGGGCAGCGGTGGTGGATGCAGATACGGGGCTTTGACGTGCCGGAGAAGAGGACGGTGCGGCGGACGCTGGGGCACCAGCACGTGCTGCCGCCTGAGAAGCGGGGCGCGGAGGAGGCGCGGTGCGTGCTGGTGCGTCTATTGACGAAGGCGGCGCAGCGTCTGCGGCGGGAAGGGTATCGTGCGGGTGAACTGGTGTGCGCTGGGCGGCTGCTGCCGGGGGGGCAGTGGTCGCGGCGGACGGTGCTGCCGCCGACAAGCTCGACGGGTGTGCTGCTGCGTGCGATGGCCGAGCAGTGGGCCAGTGCGCCGCGGTGCCGGTATATCACGGTTGCGGTAACCCTCGGGGCGATGACGCAGGCGGCGGGATCGCCGGGGCCGTTGTTTGAGGGGGAGAAGAGTGAGGAGCGGCTGGACCTGGCGGTGGACAAGATCAACGCGCGGTTTGGGTATGGGGCGGTGCGCCCGGCGTCGGCGGATGCGGTGTCGGCGCCGATGCGGATTTCGTTTACCAGCATCCCTGATCTGGAGATGCCGGACCTGCATGGGTGAGGGGGTGTGGGGGTGTGGGGGTGTGGGCTGCGGTAGATGAGCATCTTGTTTGCATGCCTGGCTGCATGGATTATGGTCTGTCCGGAGGACGGGAAATCAGATAAAATAAATAAATCAGCGATCTTGCATAATTTCATGGCCCAGCAGTGGATTTCCTAATAATCTGCGGGCATAATACTCAGAAGTCCTTCTGTGATGTTGCGGCGGGATACCTGTTTGTCCCCGGCGGCGGGAAAAAGGAGTTTTTCAATGGAGCGTTTTACTTGGCGGTTTGTCGCGTTGTCCCGCGCCAGCGGGTTGTTTGCGGTTGTGGCCTGCGCGGCCCTGGCCTCGGCGACGCCGGGGTTGGTCTACTTGGGGACGCTGGGCGGCACGTCGTCGGTTGGAGAGGGGATCAGTGCCTCTGGGACGACGGTTACGGGTTTTAGCAACACGACCAGCGGGCCGCTGCGGGCGTTCCGGTGGAGCGGTGGGAGCATGGCCAATCTCGGGACGCTCGGGGGCACGTTTTCCACCGGCACGGGCATCAGCGCCGACGGGACAACGGTCGTGGGGTATGCACTCGATGCCGGGGGTGCCGCGCGGGCGTACCGGTCCGTCGGCGGCGGGGCAATGGAGAATCTGGGTGTGTTAGGTGGCACGGCCTCACGCGGGAGCGGAGCGAGCGGGGACGGCTCGGTGGTGGCCGGGTACAGCACGATCACGGGGAACACGGCCCAGCACGCCTTCCGCTGGGTCGGGGGTGTGATGACGGACATCCACGCGCCGGCGCTGGGGACCACATCATATGCTCACGCGATCAGTGCCGACGGCGCGGTGGTGGTGGGGCAGTACGTTCGCAGCAACGGGAACAGCGGGTCGTTCCGCTGGACGGCCGGGACGGGGATGCAGCCGATCGCGTTTTTAGGTGGGTTTGCGTCGGCGGCCTGGGGCGTGAACCCGGACGGGTCGGTGGTTGTGGGGGATGCGTCGTTCGAGTTTGGCACCGGGCCGAACGCGTACCGCTGGACGCTGAGCGGTGGGTTGCAGGACCTTGGGACGCTGGGCGGGATCGGCTCGACGGCGCGTGCGGTGAGTGCGGATGGATCGGTTGTGGTGGGCTTTAGCCGGGTTGATCCGACGGGTGGCGGTGCTGAGAACGCGTTTTTATACACCGACGCGCTGGGGATGGTGAACCTGAACACGTACCTGCCGACGCTGGGCATTGACCTGACGGGCTGGACGCTGACGCAGGCACGGGGCGTGAGTGCCGACGGGTCGGCGATCACGGGGTATGGCACGTTCAACGGGCAGACATTCAGCGCGTTCCTCATCACGGGGATTCCAGGGCCTGGCGCGGCGGCGCTGCTGGGCATGGGCGGGCTGCTGGCGGTGCGTCGGCGGCGGCAATTGCGAGCCTGAAACCTCTACCTGAAACCTCTTTTCCAAAGGATGACCCATGAAGACTCTTCGTATCGCGGCCGTCGCCCAGGTGGCCTGCTTCGCGGTTGTGGCCTGTGCGGCCCTGGCGGTGCCGGCGCGGGGGGATGTGATTTTGTCGAACGTCTCGGGCCTGTCCGGGCCGAGCGTGCCGCACGTGGGAACAAGCATCGGGCCGACGTTTCCCCCGTCGGTCGCCGCGGACTTCACCAAGGCGGTGGGGATCACGACGGGGGCCAGCGAGCTTCGCTTGGACGCGATGCGTGTCTTGGTGACTTCCTCCCCGGCCCAACTGGGCGGGGGGATTTACAGCGATGTCGGCGGGAACCCGGGCGTGCTGCTGGCCTCGTTGGCCACGCTGACGCTCGGGCAGATTCTCGAGCCGACCTTGGTCGTGTTGACGACGACCGCAGACTTCACGCTCGGCGCCTCGACGACCTATTGGTTCGTGCTGACATCGCCGACAGGCGACAGCGACCTGAACTGGAATCGCTTGGAGCCCAACGTTGCGCCAAGCCCTGCCGGGGGGGTGGCTTTGGCCGGGTATCGCTTGAGCACCGACGGGGGGGCGTCGTGGAGTGTTTCGACGACTCCCAACGTTGTGGCAATCGAGGCCACTGTGATCCCCGCGCCCGGGGCTGCGGTGCTGCTGGGCCTGGGTGGACTGCTGGCGGCACGGCGGCGGCGGTGATGTCGGGTCCTGTGGTGGGTGCGGGGTTAGAAGGTGTTTTAGAAATCTAAGGTTGCGGGCTGGACGCCCAGGCCACCGTGAAGCCCGCCGATCGCGGGCGGGACGCCCGCTCCACCGGGGACTCCGGTCGCGGGCGGGGACGCCCGCGCCACCGATCTGGCCAGCCAGCTCCGGTCGCGGGCGGGGACGCCCGCGCCACTGATCTGGCCAGCCGGCTCCGGTCGCGGGCGGGGACGCCCGCGCCACCGATCTGGCCAGCCGGCTCCGGTCGCGGGCGGGGACGCCCGCGCCACTGATCTGGCCAGCCGGCTCCGGTCGCGGGCGGGGACGCTCGCGCCACCGATCTGGCCAGCCGCATCTTTATATCTTGAACTTGCCGACGAGTTGCTGGAGGGTCTCGGCCTGGGCGGAGAGCTGGCTGGCGGCGCTGGCGGACTGGGTTGCGCCTTGGGTGGACTCGCGTGTAACGGCGTTGATCCGTTCGACGTTTTTGGCGATCTCGCCGCTGGCGGCAGACTGCTCCTCGGCGGCGGCGGCGATGGACTGGACCATTGCGCGGAGGTTCTGGCTGCTGGCAGTAATCTTCGAGAGGGCGCTGCCCGCGCTGGCGGCGAGTTCGACGCCGGCGGTTACCTTGGTGGTGCCGGCCTGCATTTTGGAGACGGCCGTGGTGGTCTCGGTCTGGATCTCGCGGATGCTCTGGGCGACTTCTTCGGTGGCTTTCTGGGTGCGTTCGGCGAGTTTTCGCACCTCGTCGGCGACGACGGCGAAGCCCCGGCCGTGCTCGCCGGCGCGGGCGGCTTCGATGGCGGCGTTGAGTGCCAGGAGGTTGGTCTGGTCGGCGATATCGTTGATGACGCCGATGATCTGCCCGATCTGCTCGGACTTTTTGCCCAGGCTCGAGACGGCGCCTGCGCTCTCGTTGACCTGCTGGGCGATGCCCTTCATCTCGATGACGGTCTGCTGGACGACCTCCCCGCCGTCGTGGGCGTCTTTGCCTGAGTTCTCAGCGAACTGCGATGCGTCGGCGGACTTTTTAGCGACCTCGATGACCGATGCGGACATCTCTTCGATCGCGGCGGAGACCTGCTGGGTCTGCTCCTGCTGGCTCTTCATGCCCGTGGACATCTGCTCGGCGCTGGCAGCAATCTCGGTGCTGGCGGCGGCGACGTTCCGGGTGGTGCTGGCGACCTCTTGGATGAGCGTCTGCACGCGGGAAACGAACTGATTGAAGAAGCGGCCCATGTCGCTGAGTTCGTCGGTCTCGCTCTCGTCGAGGCGCTGGGTCAGGTCGTTGTTCTGGGTCATCTCGCCGATCTTGGCGAGCATCGCGGCCAGGGGGAGCTTGAGCGAGCGGGAGATGAAAAAGCCGAAGATCATCACGATCAAGGCGGAGGCGGTCATCGTGGCGATGATGTTCACTTTGGCAGACTGGGCTTGGGCGATGGCGGCCATGGTCTCTTGTTCTAGTTTGGTGGAGGTGGCAACGGAGAGTTCCTCGATTGCACCCTGGCTGATGGCGTAAAGCTCGGCCAGTTCGCCGGTTTGTATGGCGGCGGCGGCGTCTTTGGTCTTGCCCTCTCTGATGGCCAGGAGGTATTTGCTCTCGAAGATTTCGATGTACTTGTCAGACGCCGTGGTGGCCTTGGTAAAGAGGTCGCGGCTGTGTTCGTCGATGTTGCTGCGCCAATGGGTGATGCGCTCGCGGTACTGCCTGACGTTGTCGGCGTACTGGGTCAGGAGGGTCTGGACCGCCTCGGGCTTGGTGGCGACGAGTGCCTTGCGGATGCAGTGGTCGATGGGCAGCAGCGAGGCGGGAGGTGGCATGATGTCGGCCAGGAGGGTGCTGCGGTCGTTCAGCGCGTTGGCGACGGGGCTCCCGACGCGGATGTTTTCGACGGTGAAATAGACGTACCCGCAGAGCAGAGCCATGACGACCATGACTGAAGCGGACATGACGTTGAGTCGGGCGTTGACACGGATGCGACGCATGGAAATGGAGCTCATGGCTTGCTTCCTGGTTCGATCTAGGGTGAAGAGATGGGGACGGCGTGTTGACACTCAGTGAGGTGTTTGCATCGGATGGAGACTGCCGGCACTTTTCTGGCAGGTGAGAAAAACGGGTATGAGGACGGCGCTGGGGACGGTTGGGTGCGTGCAGGGGGTGATAAAAAGCTGGGCGGACGGCCGAGTGGGGGTGGGTGGTGCGGGGGGTTGCGGGTTCTCGGGCCTGGGCGGCGTGATGCCGCTATCGTGCGGGCTTCAGTGGATACAGCACCTGGCCAACCTGCACAGCCGAGCATCCTTGCACCGGGTGCGCGGAGCGATATGCGCCGTTCGGTAACCGACGGGTGCGCGTGGGCGGTGATGATGGGGTTTGGGGACCAGTTTTTGCCGGCGTTTGTGCTGGCGTTGCACCTTGGTGAGCGTTGGGCGGGTTTGATCGCGACGCTGCCCGGGTTTTTGGGTGCGCTGCTGACGCTGCTAACGCCGTGGGGGGTTGAAAAGTTTGGGAGCCACAAGAGGTGGACGGTTTTGGCGGCGTGGTTGCAGGCGTTGATGTTTGTGCCGCTGGTGGTTGCTGCGCTGGTGGGGAGTATGCCGGTGTGGGCGGCGTTTGCTGTGGTTGGGCTTTATCAGTTTGGTGGGTTGTCTGCGGGTGTGGGGTGGAGCACGTGGATAGCGACGATCGTGCCGGGGGATCGTCGGCCGGCGTTTTTCAGTTTTCGCAACCGGATGATCTGGATTTTTCAGTTGATCGCAATCTTCACGGCCGGGTGGGTGCTCGAGCAGTTTCCGGGTGAGCGTGCGCTGATTGGCTTTGCGTTGGTGCTGTCGGTGGCGTGCGTGGCGCGTGGGGTGTCGGCGGTGCTGCTGGGGCGGATCAGCGAGCCGGTGCCGTTGCCGCATGGGCACCGGACGGTGGGGTTTGTTGAGGTCGCCTCACGGCTGGGGCATGGGCCGGAGGCGAGGTTGATTGTGTATTTGTTCCTGGTGGCGTTTGCGACGAACATCTCGCTGGGGTTTTTGCCGCCGTTTGTGCTTGGTGCGCTGGGGGAGCCGAAGCAGAACTGGGCGCTGGTGATGGGCGCGATGATGGTGGGGCGGATTGCGATCCTGTTTCCGCTGGGCGGGATCATCGGGCGGTTCGGGGCCAGGGGTGTGATGATGGCGGCGGGGGTTGGGATCGCGCTGGTGCACGGGCTTTTCCTGCTGACGTCGCAGGCCAGTGAGGTGCTCTCGCACGTGCCCGGGGTGGTCGGTGCGCACCCGAGGTTGGTGTATGTGATGGGTGTGCAGTTGATCGCGGGTGTGCTGTACGCGGCGTTTGACCTGACGAGCTGGCTGCTGCTGCTTCGGCACACGCGCGAGAGCGAGCGGACGAGCATGATTACGCTGACGTGGTCGTGCTTCTGGGTGTTTAGTTTCCTGGGCACGCTGGCCGGGTCGGGGGTGATCTCGGGGTTCCGGGTGGCGGGGAGCGAGCCGACGCAGTTTACGTACCAGGGGTATATGTGGGTCTTTGCGGTCGGCACGGGGGTGCGGGTGCTGACGCTGTTGCCGCTGCTGACGTGGGTGCGGGGGCTGCCGAGGGATTGAGGGCTGCGTGCAGGCGTGGTTACTACAGTGGTGGACACATGGGCAATATCAGCGATCTGTTGACGGTTGTGCTTGGGTTCTCGGCCATCATCTTTGTGCACGAGTTGGGGCACTTTATTGTGGCGCGGTGGGCTGGGGTGCGTGTGCTGGCCTTTGCGCTGGGGTTTGGGCCTGCGCTGGTCAGTTACCGCAAGGGGATGGGCGTGCGGACGGGGACGAGTGAGCCTGCGTACCGGAAGATGGCGCGGGAGCAGGGGGATGGGCGTGGTTTGGTGCCGGGGGTCAGCCCGACGGAGTATCGGCTGAATGTCTTCCCGCTGGGTGGGTATGTGAAGATGCTCGGGCAGGATGATGCGGACCCATCGCACCGGAGCGAGCAGCCGGATAGTTACAACAGCGTGTCGATCCCCAAGCGGATGGCGATCATCTCGGCGGGTGTGGTGATGAACCTGCTGACGGCGGCGTTGATGTTTGTGGTGGTCTTCTATGTGGGGCTCAAGGCCGAAAGCCCGCAGTTGGGGCCGATCGCCCCCGGCTCGCCGGCGGCCAAGGCGGTTGCGGTGGGGCACGCGGGGCCTGATGGGTTGCGGGCGGGGGACGTGGTCGTTGCGATCAACGGCGAGCAGGTCGAGGCGTTCAAGGACATCACGCTGGCGGTGGCGATGAGTCGGCGTGATGCGGCGATGGAGATTGAGGTGCTGCGCGGGGAGGATCGGCTGCGGTTCAAGGCGACGCCGAGGGTTGACCGCGTGAGCAACATGCTCGCGCTGGGGTTGCAGCCGGCCAACAGCGGGACGATCGCCAGGGGGATCAATGAGGAAGAACTCAGGCGTGCGGGGTTGCCTGCGGGTGTGGTGCCGGGGATGCGGCTGGCGGGTGGATTGACTGCGAGCGGACTGGATGAGAAGTTTGCCGGCAGCAATGGGGAGGGTGTGGAGGTTGTATTTGAGGGTGATGGCGGAGGCGTGTCGATCACGGGGACGCTGCGTGGGCAGGCGGAGTTTGAGGTTGCGCGTGTGTCGCGTGCGGACGGGACGATGGTGCCGTTTGTTCATCTGATGGGGCTGGTGCCTGTGATGCGTGTGGGGAGGGTGGAGGAGCGTGCCGCGTCGGCTGGTCTGCGGGAGGGTGATATCTTCGCTCGGCTGGGGGAGATCGACTGGCCTGGGGTGGAGGAGGGGACCAGGCAGATCCGCGGGACGACGGGGCCGACGATCAACGCGGAGGTGCTGCGTGCGGGCAAGGATGGCGTGCCCGAGCGGGTGGTGCTCAAGGAGATTCCGGTGCGGGATGGGACGATCGGGTTCTACCCGCAGGCGATCCCGGCCGAGGGTGGCCAGGGTGGTGGATTGCCGGCGTTGATCCTTGCGCGCTGGCCGCGCGGGAGTGTTACGGACGGCAAGGGCGAGCCGGTTGCGGTGCCGGGCAGTGCGCTGGTGGGGTTGCTGCCTGGGTCGATGGTGGTGGGTGTCGATGGGACGCCAGCGACGACGATGACGCAGGTGCGCGGCGCATTGCAGGCTGCGGCGCGTGCCGGGCGCGAGCAGGTGGAGGTGTCAGTCAAGCTCCCTGATGCTGCGGGCACGATCGAGAGCCGGAAGATTGAGTTGACGGTGCTCGACCGCGAGCGGTTGCTTGCGTTGGGGTGGAGCAGCCCGCTGGATGCATTGATCTTTGAGCAAAAGCAGGTGCTGCTGCGGCGGAGCACACCAATGGGGGCGATCGCCAAGGGGGTCCAAGAGACGCACAAGATGGTGCTGACGACGTACCTGACGTTTGCGAGGCTCTTTCAGGGGTCGGTGAAGATAGAGCACCTCAAAGGGCCGATCGGGATTGCGCATGTAGGGACGCTGATCGCCGAGCGCGGGTGGATTTGGCTGCTGTTTTTCATGGCTGCGTTGAGCATTAACCTGGCGGTGGTGAACTTTTTGCCCTTGCCGATTGTGGATGGTGGGCACTTTGTGTTTCTGTGCTACGAGGCGATCACGGGCAAGCCGGTGAGCGTCGCGGTGCAGAACGCGGCGACGATCGCGGGGCTGGTGCTCATCGGCAGTGTGTTTCTGATCACGACGTATCAGGACCTGATGAACCTGATCAGGTAATGCACAACCCTCTGCGCCGATTGCCCATTGCACATTGCCCATCGCGGATTGTGCTGCCTTTGCCGGTGAGTGCCTGTGCGTTTCTGCGCTAAAGTGCTGGCATGAGCACATCCAGGCCGCCGTTTGTGATGATTGTCCGCGACGGGTGGGGTGAGAACCCGCACGCTTCGCACGATGGGTTCAACGCGGTGAAGATCGCCCGCGAGCGGGGGTTGACGCCGGTGGATGATGCGTTGCGGCGGGACTGGCCGTGGGCGTATGTCAGGACGTGCGGGCTGGACGTGGGGGTGCCTGCGGACCAGACGGGCAACAGCGAGGTGGGGCACCAGAATATCGGCGCGGGGCGGATTGTTGACCAGGAGGTGGTGCGGATCAGCAAGGCGTGCGAGAGCGGGGAGATGGCCGAGAACGGGGCGATCAAGGGGGCGATACTCGCGGCGAAGAAGTCTGGCGCGATGGTGCACCTGATGGGGATTGCTAGCGACGCGGGGGTGCACGGGCTGCTGGCGCATCTGTATGCACTCTTGCGGGCGTGCAAGAAGCATGGGCAGTTGAAGGTGGCGGTGCATCTGTTCACCGACGGGCGGGATACGCCGCCGCAGAGTGGGAGGGGTTATATCCGGCAGGTGCAAGAGCAGATCGATGCGCTGGGCGTCGGTGTGATCGCGACGGTCGCGGGGCGGTACTTTGCGATGGACCGGGACTTTCGCTGGGAGCGGGTGCGGCTGGCGTATGACGCGTTGACTGGGCGTGGGGGGATTACCACCGCGGCCTCGGCGGATGCCGCGATCGAGCGGGCGTACAAGCACCCAGCGACGCCGAGCCAGAACGGAGATGAGTTTGTGCATCCCGTGGCGATCGGTGCGACGCCCGAGGGTGTGCGTGCGACAAGGATCAAGGATGGGGACAGCGTGATCTTTTACAATTACCGCGGCGACCGGCCGCGTGAGTTGGCGATGGCGTTTGTGCTCGATGATGCGCAGTGGGCAGGCGTCAAGGCCAGCCCCGACAGCGGCGTGCGCGGTTTTGACCGCGGCGTGCGCGTGCGGACGGAGTTTGTTGCCATGACGGCGTGGAGCCAGGATCTGGCGCCGCTGATGAAGGTGGCGTTTGACAAGCCGCCCAAACTAGTCGGGATTCTTGGGGAGGTTTTGAGCAAGGCTGGCCTGCGGCAGCTGCGCGTGGCCGAGACGGAGAAGTTCCCGCATGTTACGTTCTTCTTCAACGACTATCGCGAGGCTCCGTTTGCCGGGGAGGAGCGCATCAACCCGCCCAGCCCGCGCGTGGCGACGTATGACCTCAAGCCCGAGATGAGCGCGGCGGCGGTGCGCGACGCGGTGCTCGGTGCGTTGGCCTCGGCCACACGCCCCGATGTGGTGATCGTTAACTTTGCCAACTGCGATATGGTGGGGCACACGGGGAACCTGGAGGCTGCGATCACAGCCGTGGGTGTAACCGATGCGTGCGTGGGGGCGATTGTGGATGCGACGCTGAAACTCGGCGGGAAGCTGGTCGTGCTTGCCGACCACGGCAACGCCGAGCAGATGTGGGACCCGGAGTCCAACAGCCCGCACACCGCGCACACGATGTACGACGTGCCGGTCTACGCCATCGGCGCGGGGCTTGAGGGCCGTCGGCTGCGCGGAGACCAAGAGCGTGCGGGGTATCTGGACGCTGGGACGCGTGCGGGGCGCGGCAGGCTGGCGGATATCGCGCCGACGGCGCTAGAGATGATGGGGCTGCCGAGGGTGCCGGAGATGGCCGGGCAGAGCTTGCTCAAGGCATAAGTGGGTCGGGGGTGCGGCAGTTGTGGGTGTGGGCTGGATGCGGGTCTGGCGTATCGGACTGTGCGTGGTTTCGGACGTTGGCCAAGTGGGATCGGACGTGCGCTGGCCAATAAAGCTTGAGGCGTTGCCGGGGGTGCGGGCGGGAGTGTAAAGAGTGTGTGGTTTGGGCGTTGCTGCGCTCACGGGGTGATGTTGGCGGCACGATCGATGCGGGCTATGCCCACGCCATTGACTCGCCGAACGACTGTTGCTCTTGGCCTGCACTCGTCGCCGCGTGTGGACGCGGCGTTGTGGCAGCAGGTGGAGATCGCCTTGGACCAGGTGGGTCAGCTCGAGGCCGTGCTGGGGGATGTGGACTTTGAGTTGATCGTCGGCGAGCTGTGTGGTGGTCGGTCGGTGCGGCCGAGCGCGCGGGCGGTCGAGCGTGTGGGTGTGATGCGGGGGCACTACCAGCGTGATGAGCGCGAGCGTGCGCAGGTGCGTGCCGGTGCGGACGAGGCGGGCTGCCGAAGGCTGCTGGGTGTGGTGGAGATGACCTTTGCGGGGCTGCCGACGCTTGGGGGTGTGCTCGATGGGGAGCAGTTTTGCCGGTACTTGTCGGTGGGCGTGCGGGACCAGTTGAAGATGACGGGGTTCCTGGCCGAGGTGCGATCGCTGGTCCGCCAGTGGATCAACGGCCGGCAGGCGGCGTGAGAAGGCTTGCAGATCGCGTGCTGCTTAGATTGTTTAGGGCGCGAAGAAGGCGTTGAGGAAGACGATGATGTCGTCGGCGGTGAACTGCCCGTCGGGGATGGTTGATTGGCCTGGGCCGGAGACATCGGCCAGTGCGTCGCCGGCGAAGAAGGCGTTGAGCAAGACGATGATGTCGTCGGCGGTCTTCTGGCCGTCGGCCCTGCGGAGCTGCCCTGCGGAGGAGACGTCGGCGATGCTGGTGCGTGGCCCGGCGGTGGGGAAGTTGCCGGTGCCGCCCAGAGTCGTGTTGCCGCCGGTGATGCCGATGGTGAGCAGGATATTGGCCGGCGGGGGCGGTGGCGTGGCGGTGCTTGGGGCAGGAAGGGCGAAGGGGATCGGGTTGGCCGGGTCGGCAGGGACGGGGGCGATGGGCTGGGTGGCGTTGAGCGTGAAGGAGACGCTGCCGGTCGCGCTGGTGCCGCTGGGGATGAGGCTGCCGGTTATAACAAGCAGTTGCGGCAGGTCGATCGCATTGGGCGTGCCCTGGAAGGTCACCGAGCCGAGGACTCGCACGGGGACCGAGATGGTGAAGTCCACACCCCCGCCAACGCGTGGTGTGCCGATGGTTACGGCTTGGGCGTCCTGGGCGAAGGTCAGGTCGGTGAGCACGGCGTTGCCGAGGGGGATGGTGAAGGGGAAGTTGAAGAGGGGGTAGGTGTAGTTGGGTGCGAAGGTGCGGAAGTTGGGCAGCGCGAGCGTGGCCGAAAGGGCGATGGTGGGGTCGGGGGAGGGGCCGATGGCATCGACGGCCAGGCCGAGCAGTTCGACGGTGTTGCTGAAACTGTTGTAGCGGACGACGACGCTGCCACGCGGGCTGGTGGCGGGCGTGCCGCTGCCTGTGGCCGAGGAGTTGTTGACGGCGATGGCCTGGTTGTTGGGCGCGCCTGTGGAGCCGCCGAAGAGGCCGTTGATGGTGCGCGTGCCGGTGGAGTTGGTTGTCTGGTCGTAGTTGCCCTTAAACGAGCCAGCAAAGTTGACGGTGAGGTTGGCGTTGCCGGTGAAGGTGGAGGCGCTCGTCAGCGCGAGTGTGTATTGGTCGGCCTGCGCGGGCAGGGCGAGCAGGATGGGCAGGAGCAAGAGCGGGGTGGTGATCGGTTTCATGGCTGCTCGTGTGGGCTTGGGTGGGGTTGGTATGGGTACAACCTACCGCATTTTTCGGTACAAAGCAAGGGCCGGGGGTCCTGGATCGGTAAAGAGCCTGATGGAATCTTGATTCAGTGTCCGGTTCGATTGTTGCAGGGGGTTGGCGCTAGACTAGCACTTGCGTGTGATATTCCCACTGAAGGCTTTGAAAGGATATTTTATGCGTCAGATGTATCTTTCCTTGGTGCTTGCTGCGGGCTTGGCGTTGCCGGCGTTGGCCGATGGGCAGGGGACACCCCCGGCCGCCCCCACCCCGCCCGCATCCTCGGCACCGGCTGCCGCCACTCCGACCCCCACCCCCGCCCCCGCCCCTGCGGCGGCACCTGCGGCGCCGAATCGCTGGGAAATCCCCGCTGATGCCAAGCCCGTTGAGCGCAAGGAGCTCGAAGGTGGCCTGATCATCGAAGACTTTGTCGTCGGCACGGGGGCAGAGTTCCAGCCCGGCGCGACGGTCGTCATCAACTACCACGGCACGCTCAAGGACGGGGGGAAGGTCTTTGACTCCTCCTTCGAGCGCGGCCAGCCCGTCGCCTTCCCGCTCGGGCAGTTGATCCCCGGTTGGCAGAAAGGTATCCCCGGCATGAAGATCGGCGGCCTGCGCCGGCTGACGATCCCGTATGCGATGGCGTACGGCGAGGGTGGGCGTCCGCCGACGATCCCCGCCAAGTCTGACCTGGTCTTTATTGTCGAGGCGCTGGGGACCCCAAACTTTGTTGACCTTGCACCGGGCACGGGGGATGCAACCGTTAGCGCCGTCTCGGTGGTCATCGCCAACCACAGGTTCATCGGCAAGGACGGCAAGGTCCTGCACGAGACCCCCCCTGGCAAGCCCTATATCTGGTTCCCCGGCGAGATGCCCGGCCTCGGTGAGCAGCTCGCGGGGATGAAGGTCGGCGGCAAACGCAAGATCACCATCCCCGGCGCGATGGTCCAGCCCATGCCGGGCAGTGAGGTGCAGTTGCCCGCGGGTGAGGACGTTACCGCTGAGTTCGAGGTCGTCATGTTCCGCAACCTGCCCGGTGGGCCGGGCGGGCGGTGAGCAAGGTCGATCCCTGAGAGTTTTCTGCCCCGCGCCGGCAACGGTGCGGGGCGGTTTGGCCTTTGCATTGTGCCGGTCTTTTGTTTGTTGTCGCGCGAGATCGGAGTTGCCATGTCGGCAAAGAAACCAAAGAAGTCTTCCGGTGGGTCCCCTTCTGCTCAGAGTGCCGCACCGCCCGCGTTCCCCACTGCCAGCGGGGTCGTTATTGAAGATGTGATCGTCGGCGATGGGCCGGGCGTGCCCGTCGGCGGGGCGGTTGTCGCGCATTACCGCGGGACGCTCAAAGATGGTGGCGCGGAGTTTGACAGTTCGCACAAACGCGGGGAGCCGGCTGTGTTCCCTCTGGCCGGGGTCATCAAGGGTTGGCAGGAGGGCGTGCCCGGCATGCAGCGTGGCGGTAAGCGGCGGCTGACGATCCCCGCCGCGGCGGGGTATGGCAGCCGGAGCATACCGGGGCCGGGGGGCAAGGCGTTGATCCCGGCCAACAGCGACCTGGTCTTCGAGATCGAGATCGTCAACTTCCTGATTATCGAAGAGATCAAGGTCGGCACGGGCAAGGTGGTGCCGACGGACATGTACCAGCCGGCGACCGTCGAGGTGCATTACGTCGGCACGCTCAAAGACTCAGGCAAGAAGTTTGACAGCTCCATTGATCGCGACGAGCCAATCGAGTTTGCACTCGACGAGGTGATCCCCGGCTGGACCTACGGCGTGCCGGGGATGCGCGTCGGTGGCAAACGCAGGCTGACGATCCCCTGGCAGATGGCGTATGGGGCGGATGGTTCGCCGCCGGATATCCCCGGCAAGGCGGACCTAGTGTTTGAGATCGAACTGCTCGGCGTGAAGTAATACGCATCGCCGTTGTTTCTTGTGCCGAACCCCTCCCCCGAGGGGAGGGGCAGGGGTGGGGTTGGCCACTTCGGATGCACGACATTCAGTGGTGACCCATTAAAAGGGTGCGTCCGCAACGCTAAAGTAGTCAATGACGACGCGCACGACAGACACAGGTTCTGCCCATGCCCCCACGGCCCCCACCGCTCTGATCATCCGCGCGCCGGGGACGAACTGCGATGTCGAACTGGCTCGGGCGTTTACACTCGCGGGCGCGCACACGAACCTGGTGCACATTGATGCCTTGATCGCCGAGCCAGGGCTGATCGATCGGGCGGAGATCATCGGCATCCCCGGCGGTTTCAGTTACGGCGACGACATCGCCAGCGGCCGGATCGTTGCGTCGCGGCTGCGGCAGCACCTGTACAGCAAGTTGCGCCAGGCCGTGGGGCGCGGGTGCCCGGTCTTTGCCGTGTGCAACGGGTTTCAGATAGCCGTGCAGGCTGGGCTGCTGCCTGGGCCGGGCGTTGGGCAGCCATGGCCTGCAGAGCCGGGGGAGCAGGAGTTGAGCCTCTCGCACAACGCGGGTGGTCGGTTCGTTGACCGGTGGGTGCCTGTGCGTGCCGAGGGTGCGAGCGTGTGCGTGTGGACAAAGGGATTGGCAGAGGCGTTTGCCGATCGGCCCGAGGCGATGATGCTGCCGATCGCGCACGGCGAGGGTCGGGTGGTGGCCCGCTCGCCGGGGGTTTTGCAGCGGCTCTCGGCCAGCGGGCAGGTGGCGCTGCGGTACGGGCGTACACCGGTGCCCAGCGTGCCCGGCCAGCTGGTGGCCTTGCACCCAGACAACCCCAACGGGAGCAGCGACGACATCGTGGGTGTCTGCGACGCCAGTGGGCGCGTCTTTGGTTTGATGCCGCACCCTGAGCGTTACCTAGACTGGAACCGGCACCCGTTCTGGACGCGGCTGCCGGAGGGGGCACGCCGGGGTGATACGCCGGGGATGGTGATGTTCAAGAGCGCGGTGCGTGCGGCACGTGAAGTGATGGTCTGAGGCCGGCGTTCAGACGTTGAAGAGGAAGTGGCAGACGTCGGCATCGTGCATGACGTAACCCTTGCCTTCGACACGGAGCTTGCCAGCCTCTTTGATGGCCTTTTCAGATTTGTAGTGTTGCAAGTCGGCGACGGAATAGACCTCGGCCCTGATGAAGCCGCGCTCAAAGTCGGTGTGGATCACGCCGGCGGCCTGCGGTGCCGTGGCGCCGACGTGGACGGTCCAGGCCCGGACTTCTTTCTCGCCGGCGGTGTAGTAGGACTGCAGGCCAAGGAGTTTGTACGCCGCACGCGCGAGCGTGGCCAGGGCCGGCTCGTGCATGCCGTAGGCGGCGAGCATTTCTTTCTTCTCGGCCTCGTCCAGGCCCGACAGCTCGCTCTCGATCTTGGCGCACACCGGCACGACCTGCATCCCCTCCTGCTCGGCACGCTGGCGGACGAGCGTGGCAAGCGCGCCGGTGCCGTGCACATCGGCCTCGTCCACGTTGGCGACGTAAAGGACTCGCTTGGCGCTGAGCATGCCCAGGCTCTTGACGACCTTGAGCTCCTCGGGGTCGGCGAGGCTTGCAATGACGCCGCGTGCGGGCTTGCCGTCGTTGAGCACCGGGGCGAGTTTCTTGAGCACGCTGTAGCGGGCGACCTGCTCTTTTTCGCCACTCTTGGCGGCCCGCTCGGCCTTGGGCAGCGCGCTGTCGATGGTCTGCAGGTCGGCCAGGATCAGTTCCGTCTCGATCGTCTCGATATCGCGGATCGGGTCGATCTTGCCATCGACGTGCGTTACTTCCTCACCGCCGGGCAGGTTCTCAAAGCAGCGCACGACGTGCAAAATCGCGTCCACCTCGCGGATGTGGCTGAGAAACTTGTTGCCCAAACCCTCACCCTCGCTTGCGCCCTTGACGATCCCGGCAATATCCACCAGGCGCAACGCGGCGGGGATGACCTTCTGCGTCTTGATGAACGACTGGATAATCTGCAAACGCTCATCGGGGATCGGCACCACGCCCACGTTCGGCTCGATGGTGGCAAATGGGTAGTTGGCGGCCAATACGCCCGCGTTGGTCAGGGCGTTAAAGAGTGTGGACTTGCCGACGTTGGGCAGACCGACGATGCCAGCTTCCATGAAGAACCTCCATTGGGCGGCGAGTGTAGGTTGCGCCGGCGGGTGTACGGGGGCGTAAAGCGCAGAAAAACGCCGGGCACACGCTGCATCGGTGTGCCCGGCGGTCTGATATCAACACGCTCCGCACGGGCCACAGCCCGCACGGCTACTTAGCGCCGGCGGCGGCGTGCGGCTGCCAGGCCACCCAGCCCGAGCAGCGCGGCTGCGCCCGGGGTCGGGACGATCGTGAGGCTTGCGTCATCAGCAAAGCCCGCGTTGCCCGAGAGGGACGCGTTGTTGTACGCCACCTGGAAGATCATCCAGGTCGTGGCGGATGGGATAGTCGCGCTGACCGATGCCACTTCCCATGTCTGGGGGTTGGCGTCCAGCAAGAGGCCCGTGCCGACGTTGGTGATCTGCGACCCGAAGTTGGACGCACTGAAGAAGTAGACCGCAACGCTGGCGGAGGCACCGGTGTAGCCGCCGACGGTGTTGAGCAGGACGCTGGCGTTGACCGTCGCGGTGCCGGTGCTGATGAGCGCCGAGAACGACGAGACGTTGATCGCCTGCCACGTCTGCGTGGCGACACCGCCAGCGTTGGTCATGCTGTGCATAAGCACGCCCCCGGCGGGGGTTACACCGCCGGTTGCCGGGGTGATTGTCCCCATCTCGGGGCCCCACTGGTTCTGGAAGGCGACAAAGTTGGTGGCGATGTTGCTCAGGGTCGTCAGCGGGTTGCTCTCAAAGCCCGGGTCCGTCAGCAGGTTCGCGTGCGCGACGCCGGTCGCTGAGCAGGCGGCAAGAACGGTTGCCAGAACGGCGGAACGGTGAAGGTTGATACACATAGAAACTCTCCTTAAGTTGAACTTGAAATGAGATGAACACTTGAGTAAATGACACAGGACTGAACCCTCGGACCGATCCGCTCAGCGCCGGCGGCGGCGCACGGCAGCCAGGCCGCCCAGCCCGAGCAGCGCGGCCGCGCCGGGCGTCGGCACCACGGCGATGTTGACGCCGACGCCATCGCCACGGAGGTTCTCGAAGTTGACGGTGATCGACGAGACCGCGTCGTTGATCTGTACAACGGCCAGGGGGGTGTTCCACCACGGGTCGGCCCCGCCGGCGCCGGTCAGTGAGTTGATCATCGAGAACGATCCGACGCCGCCGGTGAACTGGGTCGGGCCGTAGTTGCCGCCACCTGTCCAGTCGCCGAGGAAGGTGCCGTTCTGCGCGCACTGTGCCAAGCTCTGGCCACCGCCAAACGAGGTTGTCCGCCCGAGGCCGGAGACGCCGAGGTAGATGGTGTTGGCGGCCTGCGTGGTGGGGAAGGTGAAGGTGATCCGCCAGCCGGTGAGGAGGTTCGGGCCTGATGGGACGACGCCGAACGACTCGTGATTCGTCCATGAGTAGGTGTCAGGCCCGCTGGTGACCGAGCCGGAGGTGAGCAGCGGGTTGCCCACGCGAGCATCCGTCACAGGGCCGAAGAACGAATAGTTGACCGTTACAGGGCCAACGCCGGGCAGGTTGTAGACGCTGTTGTTCGGCACAGAGGTGTTGAAGGGGACCGGCGCAAAGTTCAGCCAGGTCAGGCCGTAGTTGTTGGCCAAGGCCGACGGGGCGGCAAGCGCGGCGAGCACGAGGGCAACAGCGGCAGAACGGCAAGTGGTGATACGCATCGATGTACTCCATTAAAGGGTGAAAAGGTGATGCAAAAACGCTCAAAGCCCAAGGATTGAAAACCCTCCTAACTCGTCGGCCCAGCCGACGGCACAGCAACACCTCTAGGCAGTCAGGGAGATGGCACATGCCCCTTCTCAACCGACTGAGTTATGTGGACTCCCTCGATCTCAACTCCGCGTTCGGCACCTGAGGAATCAGTGATTCACATTAAGTATATCCTACAAGTCGATGCCGAGCAAGCCAGCAGGCCAGTTTTTATCGGCTGATCCATTGTTGATCAAAGGCCCTGGCTATCCCTCGGCGATCGACTTTGGCCCCCTGGGAGCGGTGGCAGACCCCCCTCACGCCTGGATCGACTCGATCCGTCCATCTTTATGCTCGACCAGCAACCTCTGGCACTCGCCCAGGAAAAGCCCGTGGTCGATCACGCCCGGCACAGCGCGGATCCGCTCAGCGAGGGTCGTCAATGCTTGATCACTTGCCCAGAGCGCCTCGGGGAGCGGGGCGTCGAGCACCAGGCCCCCGTTGTCGGTGATGAACTCCTCCCGCTGCCCCGGCTCAAGGCGATAGGCACCCTCCAGGCCGATCTCCTCAAGCCGCAGGGCGGCGAGCTGACGCGCCAGCGGAAGCACCTCGATGGGCAGGCGCGCCCTGTGCCCTAAACGCGGCGACAACTTCCCCTCGTCGATCATGTAGACCCGTGCCGAGGCGCACATCCCCGCGATGATCCGCTCGCGCGTCATCGCACCCCCACCCCCCTTGATCATCCGGCAGCGCGGGTCAACCTCATCGGCCCCGTCAAAGAGGTAGTCCACCGACGCGACCGTCGAGGCATCCACCAGCCGAAGGCCCAACTGCCCGGCTAGGTGCTCCGTCGCCTTGCTGGTGGCAACACAGGCAACCTTCAACCCCTCGGTCGCAACGCGGTACGCCAGCGCACTGACACCCCGTGCCGCGGCACGACCCGTACCCAGCCCCACAAGCATCCCGCTGACAACCGGCGCAACGGCGGCTTGTGCAAGTGCATCCATGAGCGAGGGTAGTGCGGCGGGCGCAGCAAAGACCTGCCAACAAGCCCGACTATTTGCAAGGGCAATGCGGGTGCGCCAACCCAATCCGGGCTTCTTCAAATACACTCACCACAGAGCCACAGCGACACCGAAAAAGGCAAGGAATCTGGTCATTGGTTCTTACCCAATCCCTGTATTCTCTGCGCCTCTGTGTCTCTGTGGTGAAAAAACTCTTTCCCAATCAACCTCAATCTATCTGCACACGCCGCAGCAGCAGCGCGTTGCCGATGACCGAGAGCGAACTGAGCGTCATAGCCCCCGCGGCGAGCATCGGGTCCAGGAAGCCCATCGCCGCTACGGGGATGAGCACGATGTTGTAGATGAACGCCCACGCCAGGCCGATCTGGATCGAGTTGACCATCGCGCGCGAGAGGATGATCGCCTGCGGGATCAGGCGCACGTCGCCGGAGACCAGCACGATGTGCCCGGCGGCCTTGGCGATGTCCGACCCGTTGCCCATCGCGATGCCCACGTCGGCCGTCGCGAGGGCAGGCGCGTCGTTGATCCCGTCGCCGACCATCGCGACCTTCATCTTCGGCTCACCCTTGTCGCCGTTCTGCATCGCGGTGATCATCTTGACCTTCCCCGCCGGCTGCACGCCAGCACGGAACTCCTTGATCCCCGCCTCCTGCGCGATCCCCTCGGCAACGCGCGCGTGGTCGCCCGTGAGCATGACCACCTTTAGGCCAAGCTCATCTTGCAGCCGCTTGATCGCATCACGCGTGTGCAGCTTGGTCCGGTCGGCCATCGCAAAGAGTGCCGCGTAGCGCCCCCCAATCGTCGCGCACGCCACGGTCGAACCGGCCGCGAGCATCTCGCGGTACTGTTCACCCGCCGCCTCGATGATCGCCGGGCCGGGGGCACCGACATAGACCTCCTGCCCCTCGACCATCGCCAACACCCCCTTGCCCGAAGAGAGCGTGTGCAGCCCCTGGGCCACACGCGCCCGCACGCCGAGTTCGCGCAATCGCAGCGTGATCGCCCGGCTAACAGGGTGATCGCTGAGCGTCGTAACCGCGTGCACATGCTGCAACGCGCTGTTCTGCTCAAACCACTGGCTGATGCGCATATCCGTCATGCTCATGAGCCCGCTGGTGATCGTGCCGGTCTTGTCCAAGAGGCACGCATCGATGCGACCGGCGTTCTCCAGCGCCGACGGGTCCTTGAACAAGATACCGCGCCGAGCGCCGATCCCCGAGCCGACCATTACCGACATCGGCACCGCCAGGCCCAGCGCGCACGGGCAGGCGACGATCAGCACCGCCACCGCCGCCTGTATCCCCGCACGCCACGAACCCTCCCCAAGCCCCCAATAGCACGCCGTGACGATCGCCACGAGGACCACAACGGGCACAAAGATGCCCGCCACGCGGTCGGCCATCTTCTGGATTTTCCCCTTCTTGCTCTGGGCGAGTTCGACGGTCTGGGCGATCTGCGCCAGCACGGTGGCCGAGCCTGTCGCCGTGAGGGTCATCTTGATAACACCGGTGGTGTTGAGCGTGCCCCCGGTGGCCATGTCGCCCGAGTGCTTCTGCACCGGCACGCTCTCGCCGGTGAGCATCGACTCATCGACGCTCGACTCGGTCCCCTGCTCGCACATCCCGTCAGCCGGCACACGCTGGCCCGGCTTGACGACGACGATGTCCCCCGCCCGCAGCTCCGCCACGGGCACCTCGCGCAGGGTCTTGCGGGCGTCGACGACCAGGGCCGTGGCCGGGGCAAGTTCCATCAGCCCGCGCACGGCACTGGCCGCCTGCCCGCGCACACGCAGTTCCATCCACCTGCCCACGGCCACCAGAGCCAGGATCACAGCCGCGCTCTCAAAGTACATGTGCTTGAATTCATCGGTGGCCAGCGCGGTAACCGAATACCCAAACGCTGTGCACGTGCCCAGGGCGATGAGCGTGTCCATGTCCAGCCGTCGGCGGAACAACCCGCGCAGCGCCGACCAGACGATCGGCAGCCCGATGACGAGCATCAGCACGCTTGTCAGCCCCAACTGCGTCCAGGGGCTCCAACGCTCCTTCATAAAAAGCATCGCCAGCACCGCCACAGGCACCGCCAGCGACAGGCCCACAATCGCACGCACACCCCACACCTTCGAGATGCTCCAGGGCACCCGCCCCTTCTTCACCTCAACATCCCCAATCACGGCGGCAGCAGTGCCCGGAGCGACAGCAACGCTCCCCGGGTACCCCGCCTTGGCCAGCGCGTCCAGCAGGGCCTCGGCCTTAGGCAAGGGGCTGCCGAGGGTTACAACGGCCCGCTCTGTCGCCAGGCTGACGCTCGCCTGAGCCACCCCTGGCACGGCGAGGAGGGCCTTTTCCACGTGCGAAACGCACCCGGCACAGTGCATCTGACGGACATCCAGCGTGATCTGCGGCATAGTGGATTGTTCGCAACCTCCGCCCCCCACGCCGCGTGCAAACGCCCGCCCGTTCTGATAGACTTCCCCAATGCCCAACGACTGGTCAGAAGAAATCCGCATCATCGAACTGGCCGACGAGCCGCAACTGAGCGAGGACCTGGCCAACGCCATCGACCGCGTTGAAACCGCCGACTCCGCCCAGGGCGGCACCCCAGCCGGGAACATCAAGCACACCGTCCTGAACTTCGCCGGCGTGCGCTACATGAGTAGCTCGCACCTGGCCCAGCTCATCCGCCTGCGCAAGCTCTTGGCCGGCCGGCAGAAGGTGCTCCTGCTCTGTGCCGTGCCCGACAACGTCTGGTCGATCTTCCTGATCAGCGGCCTGGACCGCGTCTTCCGCTTCGCACCCGACCCGCTGACGGCGCTGGCGACGATCCAACTCGAAAACACCCCCGGGCACGAGCAAGACCCACGCTGACGCCCCACGCGCTCACGCCTGCTTGAAGCTCGCTCCGTCGAGCACGTCGAAGCCCACAAACTGCCCCACGGCATACGCGCCCGCCTGGTTCCGCGCGTCGGTCAACTTGCACACCACCGGCAGCGGCAGGCCGTCAACGGCCACGCTCCCCCCGGCGTCCACGGTGATGGTGTTCGCCGAGGCATCGACCGCAACGATCGTCCCCTGCAAACGCCTAGGCCGGCCGTGCACAGGCTCAATGAACTGCCCGCCGGTTACGGTGCTGTCCACACGCCTGGCCTGTGCCGTGATCGTGCCGATGATCCGCTTGCCGATCGGAGTAGTTACGTCGCCGATTGGGCGCAGGTGCAGCAGGTATTGGCTCCCTGGGATCGCCAGCACGATGTGCCCCGGCTTGGTGGCCGAGGGTGGTACGATTTCTTGCAGCGTCGCGCGGACCTGGTTGGGGTTGCTGGCCGTGGCTGTTTTCATAGAGCTGATGGTATCGTCATCTGGCCCGAAGGTCTTCCCGCAGCCAGCGTGGGGTGGCCAGCCGGGCGCGGCGCGGTGGCATGATTTGTATGGCGAAAAGCACTTTTCTAGACAAATTTGCCCCCGGCCAACAAAATCTGCTTGAAAGCAAGGGGCAAATGCGATAAAGATATCGCTCTGCTGGAGGATACCAGTAGAAAATCGCCCCTTTTTACATGGAGAACTGACAATGGCCGTAAAGACACCCGCATCACCCAAGCCCCCCAAGCTCAGCGCATCGCCCAAGCCGCGCAAGAAGAGCGAGCTCTACAGCCTGCTCGGCGAGCACACCCAGCTGACCCGCAAGCAGATCGCCGGCGTCTTTGAGACGCTCGAGAAGGTCATGACCGTCGACCTGGCCAAGCCCGCCGCCAACAAGCCCCGCATGTTCGTCGTGCCGGGCCTGATGAAACTCACGGCCACCTTCAAGCCCGCCAGCAAGGCGACCACCAAGCCCAACCCCTTCAAGCCGGGCGAGATGATGGAAGTCAAGGCCAAGCCCGCCAAGACCGTCCTGAAAATCCGCGCCCTCAAGAACCTCAAGAGCGCCGTCTAATACTCAACCCCTCCCCCTCGGGGAGGGGCAGGGGTGGGGTTGGCAAACCAGCAACCCTGCTTAAAGCAATTCGGTTGAATCTACTCAACCACGCGGCCCCGGAAACCCCGGGGCCGCTCTGTTTTTGTACGCACAACGAGTGTGTCTAGACCGCAGGCCCCTACCTCTCCTTGCTGCCGACCGGCGGCGCAGGCGCATCCCCATCGAGGCTCCACAGCCCCACCCCCACCCACCGCTCAGGTGGTTGGCTCACAACATCGTGCCAACTGACCATCAGCCCGTCCTGCTCGGGCATCCACTCCTGCACCGGCTCACCCAACTGCCCAAGCCACGCCAGCAGACGCTCGGGCGTGATCGACTGGTCATACCCATACGTCCCCCAATACCGGCGTAACTCACCAAAGTTGACCAGCACATAGTTCAGCCTCTGCTTTGACGCCGTGCTCTGTTTGGCAACGTGCGCACGGATCAACCCCGTCCAACTGGCCGGGGTGAGAGGCTCCGCGTCGATCGCCAGCCCCAGCGGCGAGCGGTCCCACACCGTGTTGTAAACCACCCTGGCGGTGTAATAGATCGGCGTGGCATCACCCACCAGCAGCACCGACTCATCGACCCCCAGCCGAAGGTTGATATACACCGCCGGCGGCGCGGCATCCAGCCGTTCGCGGAACGCGCCCGGCCCCATCGTCGAGCGCCGCAGCCGGAGTGTTTCACCCGTCTGCGCCGCGACACCCCCCACCAGCAACGCGTTCGGCCTCGCATACCCCTCCGTAAGCCAGATGCGCACCAGCGTCGCGCTCTGCACCACCGTCAACATGCACGCACCGAGCACCCCCACACGCGCAGCGACCACGCCCCGCCTGCCCCCACCAGTAACTACAGACACACACCACGCCAGCACCATCCCAACGCCCACGGCCAGGTTCAGCACCATCGGCAGTAAAAACCGGCTCTGCCCGTGCGTGCCAACCACCCAGAAGACACACCCTGCCAGCAACCCCCCCAGCAGTGCCATCGCAACAGGGCGGGCACGCCTGTTGAACGCCAGCGCGATCAGCGCGACGATCCCCGCCGGGAACAGCACCCCCCACTGCTGGTGCAGCATCCCGCGCGGCTGCGCATCGACCGTCCCCTCCTGCCCCACGGGCAAAATCAACCTGGCGATCTGCTCGACGATCGTGCCCTCGCGCCCGTGCGCCTTGGCAAACCGCGCCACCTGCTCGGCCGACCACTCCCACCTGTGCCCAAAGAGACCGACCCCTGCCGGGAAGACCGGGTTCGCTGCCGCGTGCCAGTTGCGGACCAGCGCCGGCGCGAGCGCGATCAACCCGCCGAGTAAGCCGACGGCCAGCATCCCCGCCCACGCACGCCGGGGCGTCGTCAGCAAGAGCAGCAGCCCGATCGTGGGTCCACCCAAAAACAACGCCGTCGGCTTGCACCCGCAGGCGACGCCCAGCAGCAGGGCGCACGCAATGGCCCGTCGCATCGGCGCGATCGACGGCGCGTTCGCGTCTACCGCCTCGCCCGTTGCATCCTCCAGCGCGATGCACGCCGCGCCGGCCAGCAGCGCCAGCATCCCCATCTCGTTGTACGCAAGCGACCCGACGACCACACTCCACGGCGTCGCCAGCACCAACGCCCACGCCAGCCCCGCACCGAGCATCCCCACCTCATCAGGCACAAACCGCCGGGTTACCAGCAGCGTTACACGCCCGACCAGGAGCGCGGCCAACAGCGTCCACAACGCGTGCAGGTATTGGCAGGCCAAGAGACCGATCCCCTCACCCTTGATCAGGCTCCCGCCGCTCAACGCCGCGATGTGCAAATAGGCACCCTCGATGTAACTGGGCAAGAACGAATAGACATTGTGCCCCACCGGCCCCAGGCGGGCACCATCACGCGCCCACTCTTGGGGCAGCAACAGGTGGTACCCCATCGCATCAAACCCCCCGGCCTCCGATCGCCACAGCCACCCAGGAGGACTCGCGGACGCTACGAGCAAGATGCCGATACCAATCACGCCCAGCAGCGCAGTGCCCGGCACCATCGGCAGCCTCGGCGCAGTGCCAAAGTACCGCACACACTGCCAAGCAAGCAGCACCAGGCCCACCCCCAGCACGCCGATCGCGGCGATGCGCCCATCGCTGCCAGAAAACAAACCGATGCTGCCGAATATCTGATCGATCCACAGCAGCGCGGCCGGCCCGAGGGCCAACTGCGCCCAGAACCTTGCTGGCACGCTTGCGCGTGGGCCAAGCATCCACCGGCTGAGCGGGCCGCCCAGCCCAAAACCCGCCGCGAGCCAGGAGAGCGCGAGCAGGCCCGACGACAGCATCGCGCCAAGCAACGCGGCAGCCCCAAAGATGGGCCTTTCAGCCTCGTCCAGCCCGATGGTCGCGGCGCCGAGCGCCACCAGCAGGCTCCCGCCCACGAGCACTATCAGCCAGCGGTGCTGCACAAGCCGAACGGACCTGGGGGGCAACGCGCTGTTCATCGGCACCTCTGGCATCTGGTCAAGTTTCCCCGGCAGGCGTGGGCCCTGCCGGCCCGGGAATGACTCTAGAGTAGATGCGATGCAGCGGGCAACCGGGATCACCATCATCGAGCCGATGTGCGCGGTTTTTCGCCGGCACCTGCGTGCCGTGGGGCTGAAGTACACACCCGAGCGCGCCCGCGTGCTCGACACGGCCCTTGGTATGCACGGGCCGTTTTTGGTCGATGACTTGCTCGCAAAACTCGACGGCGGCCTGCCGCGGGTGAGTAAGGCGACCACCTATCGCACGATCAAACTCCTAGAAGCCAGCGGGATCGTGCAGAAACTGCTGCTGACCAGCACGCAGAGCCACTACCAACTCGCCTTCGGCAACCCCTCCTCGGCGATCCTGGTCCGAACCGATGCCAACGCCGTCGAGCAGGTGCAGGCGCAGGGGCTGGACGCGCTGGTGCGGACTTTGGCCGCCGCACGCGGCCTGCATGCGCAGGGGTACCGGCTGGTGGTCTATGCCGCGGAGGGGCCGGGCGTTGAATAGCCCGCATCTCGGACCCGAGCGTCTTTGCTGCCGATGAACACGGTGCAGAGATCAACAGTGGATGGTGCGCGGCCGAAGTTCTCAACCCCACCCCTGCCCCTCCCCTCGGGGGAGAGGTTCTCAATCGCGCAGCGGGTGATGGGGTTGAGCGTGTGGGTGCATCACACCACCTTGCCGTCGGCGGTTTCGGGCGCGCTCGGCTCGCGCTGCGGCGTGTATGTTCCCTTGGCACCGATCTCGCCCAGCCACCACCTGGGGCGTTGGCCTTGCCTGCGGCGTAGGCCAAAGGCGTTGACTGCGTGCGCTTGGAGATAGGCCATTGCTTCATCTGGGCTGTCGGTCAGGAAGAGCAGGTTCCCGTCGCTGGGGCTGATGGTCTTGGCCTGGACCATGGTCTGGCGGATGAACTGCACGAGGGGCTGCCAGTATGCCGTGCCCATGAGGATGACGGGGAAGCCCTTGATTTTCCCGGTCTGGATGAGTGTAAGAGCCTCGAACATTTCATCGAGTGTACCGAAGCCGCCGGGCATGATGATGAAGCCGTAGGAATACTTAACGAGCATGACCTTGCGGATGAAGAAGTACCGGAACTCGATGAAGCGGTCGAGGTAGGGGTTCGGCTGCTGCTCTTGCGGCAGCTCGATGTTGCACCCGACGGAGAAGCCCCCGGCGTCCTTGGCGCCGCGGTTGGCCGCCTCCATCACGCCCGGCCCGCCGCCGGTCAGGACGGTAAAGCCAAGCTCACTGATGCGTGCGCCGACCTGGCGTGCGAGTGTGTAGTAGGGGTGCCCGTCGCCAAAGCGTGCGGAGCCGAAGACCGTAACGCAGGGGCCAAGGAAGTGCATGCGGCGGAAGCCGGAGATGAACTCGATGAAGATGCGCACGCCACGGAGAAGCTCGCTGCCGCGTGAGCGTGGGCCTTCGAGGAAGATGGACTCTTGCGGGCTGCGTGTGCCCTTGGCCCAGGGCTGGCCCGCTGCGGCGGGTGGTTGGGTGTCCTGATCGGTGGTGTACATCGGGCGAGGGTAGAGGCCGGGGGATGGATGGGCGTGGAAGTGCGCAAGATCGTGGAGATGGTGTTCCGTGTGGAACTTTTGCCCGATTGCAGTGGTTCTGACGGGGGTGTGAACGGGGGTGGTGGGCGTGGCGTAGACTTTTATAGATGTCGGCGGCGCGGATATCTATTCTGTTGATTGTGGCGCTGGTCGCTGGCCTGCTCGGTGAGCCTGCGCGGGCGTGGCAGTGGGTGGCCCCCGATCGCGGGCAGATGACCTGCGCGGGGGATGAGGGATCGTGCGCGTGCTGCGGCGGGGGAGTGGATGAGGAGGGGAAGAGTTGCCCACCTCAGGAGTGCCCGTGCGGGTCGCTGCCGCAGCGTGGGGGTGGGTTTACGGCGGTGGTGATGGGGTTGAACACGCCCGCGGGGGGGCAGATTGGTGCGCGTGCCCGTGTGAAGAAGGTTGAGCGGTGGCGCTCGGCATTGCCAGGGCCGCTGGCGGGGTTGGATGTGCCGGTGGTGGGAAGCGTGGGGGTTGTCTCTGGCGCGGCGGGGCGCGAGTTGCTTGCGATGGTGTGCGTCTGGCGGTTGTAGCCGGGCGCGTGCGGGTCGTTGCGCGCGTGTTTTTGCGTGCTTAGTTGACTTTTACTGTCGAACAGACCACTTGGTGGGTTTGGTTTTTTTCTTACACACACAACCGGCCGGGTTTCCGGCCTGATAGGACCAGGAACATGACAGGGAATACGGATCGCTTTATGAAGTTTGCACCGATGGCGTTGACGGGGGCCTTGCTGCTTGGGGGGTGCCAGGGTAGTGGCACGCCGGGCGCGGGTGAGAAGGTGCCCGAAGGTGTGGTACACCAGGTTACCCCAGAGGACACTGCGGCGACGCACACGCAGACGCCGGTTACGGGGGATGAGGTGGTTCTGCTGGTAAACGGTCTGGGGTGCCCGCAGTGTTCGACGAACATCAACAAGACACTGGAGAGGGTGCCGGGCGTAACTTCGGTGCATGTGGACATTGGGAGCGGGAAGGTAACGGTGGGGCTGGGTTCCAAGCGGAAGCCGACGCCGCATCAGTTGAGTGAGGCGGTTGTGGATGCGGGTTTGACGCTGGTGAAGATCGAGCGGTAGGAACAAGAAAGGGAACAACATGAAGACGTTACTTTGCCTGTGCATAGCCGGGTGTGTGGTGGTGTTGTGTGTCGGGAGGGCGGTCGGGCAGGAGGCGATGTACACCGCTGCCGCGACGATGCCGCCGCCGGGGTCGGTGGTGTTTCGGCCGCAGTTGATGTTCAGCCGGTATGGTGCGGACCCGGACGGGCCGAGCACGCGGACGGATTACACGGCTGTGGACCTTGGGGTGCAGATCGGCCTTGCGCGTGCGTGGTCGCTGTCGGTCAACGCGCCGGTGGAGTATCAGCAGAGCCAGCGGCCCAGCGGGGACACCAACCGGGTGGAGGTCGAGGATGTGGACTTGATGCTCAAGTACCGGTTCTACATGGACAACAGCGGCGGTATCGACACGGCGCGTGCGGCGGTTACATTCGGGACGCGCCTAGAGAGGGTCGAGGGCTTCAGCGTGGACCCGCACGTTGGGGTGGTGCTGACGAAGGTGCAGGGGCGCAACGGGATCAACGCGGAGGCCTCGTACCTGCTGACTACCAGCGGGAGGGAGGAGACGATCCGGGAGGGCGACGGCACTGCGGACCTGGTGAGGACCAACGTCAGTTATGTGTTTCGGTTGTGGCCGGCGGAGTTCACCAGCACCAGCACGGGGGGTTGGTACGCCACGGCGGAGCTCAACGGGATGTGGGAGACCAACGGGGACAGGGAGGTGCGGTGGGCGCCGGGGTTGATGTACGAGGGGCGGGAGGTGAGTTTCGAGGTGATGATGCAGTTGCCGGTGTGGCACGAGCTGGGGGAGCGGGCGGAGCTTGATTGGAGCGTGGGTGTGGGGTTGCGGTTGTTGTTCTGATCTCAGGCCGGGGAGAGTTTTACTCCAGAGGCCCAGAGGCCCAGAGGAAAGGCTGGGGAATCACTCAGAGGACGGAGGGCGGAAGGTAAGGCAGGAGGGGTGGTTGGGTTGGTTTGTTTTGGTTTGTTTGTTGTGTGGTGCTATTTGGTGGGGGTTACGGTGAGAGTTGTGAGTTGGTCGGGTTGCCACCATTGGCGGAGGTGGTCGGCGAGGTCTTGGGGTTTGAGGTTGGCGAGGGTTTCGGGTGCCGTGGCGAGTTCGTCGATGGGGACGTTGAGGAACCAGGCGACGGGTAGGGCTGTGACCCAGTAGTCGGCTGTGGCCAGGCGGGGGGTGAGTTCGTCGAGGAGGTCTTGGCGGGCGCGGTCGAAGGAGGCCTGGGTTGGGCCTTGGGTGGCCAGGCGGGTGAGGCGTTCGCGTGTGGCGGCGATGAGTTTCTCGGCCTGTGCGGCGTCGGCGTGGACGACGGCGGTAGCGATGCAGAGGCCCATGTTGGGCAGGGCGCGGCCGGGGATGGCGTTGCCGGCGACGATCAGTTGCTTGAGGCCCTGCTCGGTGATGGCCGAGGTGAGTTCGGCTTGCATCAGTTTGCTGGCCAGGACTGAGAGCCTCGCCTGTGTCAGGTCGTGCTGTGGCGGGGCAGGGAGTGTGAGGACGATGTAGGCCTGGTCTGCAGGGCCGGGGTTGTGGGCGTGGTGTGCGGCGGGGGTTGGGCGTGGGAGGTTGCGGGGGGCGTCGAAGCGGTCGCGGGGGCGTGGTGAGATGTTGGCGAGTGCGGACTGGATGACTGGGATGGCCTCGGCGGGTTGGATGCGCCCGACGATGGCGATATCGATCGCGCTGGAGCTCAAGCGGGCATCGGCGAAGGCCTGGGCGGCTTCGATGGTGATCGCTTGGACAACATCGGGCGTGAGGCGCTCGGCGCGGGCCTGGTTGATGGGGTCAAAGATCGCGCCGATGGCTTGGACGGCGGAGTTGGGCTTGGCGTCGGCGGTGGCACGGGAGGCGGTGAGGAGTTCGGCCTTGGCCTTGGCGAAGCGGGCGGGGTCGAGGCGGGGGGACTTGATGATCGTGGCGAGGGTGGAGAGGGTTTGGGTGAGCGGGGTGGTGGAGGTGGTGTGCTGGAGGGAGATCCCTTCGGGCCAGAGTTGAGCTGACCAGCCGGGGAAGGTGGAAAGGTCCAGGGAGGAGGCGACGAGGCGCGTCAGGCCGAGTTGGGTGGGGGATTCGAGGAACTCAGGCCCGGCGATGAGCACGGCGATTCGCATGCCGGGGGTGGTGAAGGGCTTGATGTGGACCTGGAGGCCTGAGTCGAGCAGGAGCGTGGTGGTGCCTGCGCGTGGGGCGAAGGAGACGGCGTGGATGGTGGCTGGTTGTGGTGCGGGTGGTGGTTCGGGCTGCTCGCTAGCGGTGGCCAGCAGGAGTGTGGCCAGCAAGATGGGGAGGGCCGACGGCATGAGAGGTTGTAGGTGCGTGCGGCGGGTGCGTTGCGGTCAGGCGTGGGGTTGAGGTGTTGCGGGTGTGGGGATGGTGGGTTTGTCGGCGCTGGTGTGGGGGCGCTGGCCGAGGAATTTTTCGGTTATGGATTGGATAACGACGTAGAGGACGGGGGTGAAGATGAGGCCCAGGAGGGTGTTGCCGATCATGCCGAAGAAGACGGCGGTGCCGATGGCCTGGCGGCTGGCTGCGCCTGCGCCGGTGGCGATCATGAGTGGGAGGACGCCGAGGATGAAGGCGAGTGCGGTCATGAGGATGGGGCGGAGGCGTTGGCGTGAGGCCTCGACGGCGCACTCGACGATGGGCTTGCCTTGTTCGCGGTAGGCCTTTGCGAACTCGACGATGAGGATGGCGTTTTTGGCGCCGAGGCCGACGAGGAGGACGAGGCCGACCTGGGTGTAGATGTTGTTGTCCATGCCGCGGTACATGAGGCCGGCCATTGCACCCAGGACGGCGAGCGGAATCGAGAGGACGACGGAGAGCGGGATGAACCAGCTTTCGTAGAGTGCGGCGAGGATGAGGTAGACGACCAGGAGGGCCAGTGAGAAGACGATGATGGCCTGGTTGCCGATGAGGCGTTCTTGGTAGGACATGGCGGTCCACTCGAAGCTCATGCCGGGTGGGAGTGTGGCCTTGGCCATGCTCTCGACGACGTCGAGGCTCTCGCCTGAGGAGACGCCGGGTGCGGGCTGTCCTTGGACGACGGCGGCGGGATAGATGTTGTAGCGGACGACGCGGTCGGGCCCCATGGTTTCTTTGACCGTCATGAGTGAGCCGAGAGGGACCATGCTGCCGTCGGGCTTGCGGACATCGAGTCGGAGGATGTCTTCGGGTACGGTGCGGAAGCGGCTGTCGGCCGAGACGTTGACCTGCCAGGTGCGGCCGAAGAGGTTGAAGTCGTTGACGTAGGCGGAGGCCATGTAGCCGGACATGGTGGAGAAGACGTCTTGGAGTGGGATGCCGAGTTTTTTGACTTTTTCGCGGTCGACGTCGGCGAATATCTGGGGGACGGATGGGCGGAAACCGCTGTTGACGCCGAGGAGTTTGGACTGTGCGTTGCCCTCAGCGACGAGTGTCTGGACTACATCGCCCATGGCCTGGCGGCCGACGCCTGCGGTGTCCTGGACGCGGAGGTCAAAGCCGGACGCGCTGCCGAGGCCGTCGATGGCGGGCAGGGAGAAGATGATGCAGATGGCGTCGGGTATGGCGGCGGTTTTCATGCGGAGTTCGTGCATGATCGTGTCGGTATCGCGTCCCTTGGGCAGGCGTACCGACCAGTCTTCAAGGCCTGCGAACATGGCGGCGTAGTTGGAGCCGTTGCTGTTGATGATGGAGTAGCCGCCGAGGCGGCTGAAGTTTTTGATGCCGTCGGTCTGCTTGAGGATGTCCTCGACTTTTTTGGTGGCGGCGAGTGTTCGTTCTTGTGAGGAGGCGTCGGGCATCCAGATATCGACCATGATGAGGCCGCGGTCTTCGAGGGGTACGAAGCCGGTGGGGACCCTGGTAAAGGTCCAGCCGATGGCGACGATGCAGGCGGCGAAGGCGGCGAGTGTGAAGGTGATGACGGCGGGGTGTACGAGGAACTTGATAAGGCGTGCGTAGGCGTTGGCGAGTGCGTCGAAGGCTTTGTTGAAAGCGCGGAAGAGGATGAAGGGTTTGTGGCCCTCTTTGTGGGGTTTGAGGATGACGCCGCAGAGTGCGGGGGTGAGCGTGATGGCGCAGAGGCCGCTGAGGAAGGTGCTGACGGCGATGGTGAGTGCGAACTGCTTGAAGAGTTGGCCGCTGATGCCGGGGAGGAAGGCGGTGGGGATGAAGACGGCCATGAGGACGACGGTGATGCTGACGACGGGGGCGAGGACTTCTTTCATCGCCTGTATGGTGGCCTGCTTGGGTGGGAGGTGTGATTCTTTCATCACGCGTTCGACGTTCTCGACGACGACGATGGCATCGTCGACGACGATGCCGATGGCGACGACGAGGCCGAAGAGGACGGGCATGTTGACGGAGAAGCCCAGGAGTTTGGCGAAGAAGAATGTGCCGATGATCGAGACGGGGATGGCGAGCATCGGGATGAGCGAGAGGCGGAGGCTGCCGAGGAAGAGGATGACGACGGCCAGGACGAGTACGAGGGCTTCGAGGAAGGTGTGGTAGACGGAATCAACGGCGGCGAGGACGAACTTGGAGCTGTCGTAGACGATCTCGAAGGCCAGTCCATCGGGCAGGGAAGCGGACTTGGCATTGAGGATTTTTTCCACTTCCTTGGCGATCTGTACGGCGTTTCCGCCCGGGGCCTGGTAGACGAACATGACGGCCGCGGGTAAGCCTTTGTAGGCGGCGAGGAGGTCGTAGGACTTGCCGCCGAGCTCGACGCGTGCGACGTCTTTGACGCGGATGATGCGGTTGCCATCGGCGCGGACGATGACGTTCTCAAACTCATCGACGCTGGAGAGCCGGCCGAGTGTGGAGACGTTGTATTGATAGGCCTGTCCGGTGGGTACAGGGGGCTGGCCGACTGCGCCGGCGGCGACCTGGACGTTCTGCTCGCGGAGTGCGGCGATGACGTCCATGGTGGTGAGGCTGCGTGCTTTGAGGCGTTGGGGGTCGAGCCAGACGCGGATGCCGTAGTCCTTGCCGGGGAACATGGATGTGGCGCCGACGCCCTTGATGCGTTTGATCTCATCGTTGATGTTGATGGTGAGGTAGTTGCTGAGGAAGAGGTCGTCGTAGTTCTCGGCGGCCTGCGCGTCCTTGGGTGCGAGGGCGAAGATGGTTACGAAACTGGAGGAGACCTTGTCGGTGGTGATGCCGTTGCGGCGGGCGTCTTCGGGGAGTTTGGGCTGTGCGATGGCGACGCGGTTCTGGACGAGGACGGAGGCGATGTCGATGTTGGTGCCAAGCTCGAAGGTGACCTTGAGTGTGTACTGCCCGTTGCTTGTGGAGGTGCTCTCCATGTAGAGCATGCCGGGGACGCCGTTGACGGCCTGCTCGATGGGTGAGGCGACGGTGTCGGCGACGACCTGGGCGCTGGCGCCGGGGTAGTTGGCGGTAACCTGGATGACCGGCGGTGTGATGTCGGGGTACTGCGCGACGGGGAGAGTGGGGTAAGCGACCAGCCCCATGATGACGATGAGGATGGAGATGACGGCCGAGACGATGGGGCGTCGGACGGGGAATTCGGCGAGCATGATGGTCCTTTACTTGCCGTCGGCCGGGGGTTCTTGCAGTTTGGGGGCGACCACTGCGCCCGGGCGTGCCTTGAGGACGCCGAGGACGACGACGCGGTCTTGGGGGGTGAGGCCCTCTTCGACTACGCGCATGGTTCCCTCGAGTGTGCCGACGCGGACGCGTCGGACCTCGACTTGGTTCTTGTCGTTGACGACGAGTGCGTAGCGGCCCTGCTGGTCGCTGAGGAGTGCCGATTCGGGGACGAGGACGGCCTTGGCCGAGGAGATGGGGAAGCGGACGCGGGCGAAGAGGCCTGGCAGGAGTGTCTCGTCGGGGTTCTCGAATCGTGTGCGGACGCGGAGGGTGCCGGTGAGGGGGTTCATCTGTGGTTCAACGTAATCGACGCGGCCCTTATAGTTGAACTCAGGCTCGTCGGCGAGTGCGAGTTCGACGGGGCGCCAGGTGTTGGGGCCGACCTGGCCGGGCTCGTTGGCTTTGGAGTCGCCGGATTTCTCGCGGCCTCTGCGGACGGCCAGGATGTCGCTCTCGCTGGCATCGATGGAGACGAAGGCGGGTGTGGCCTGTACGATGGTGGCGAGCAGTGTCGGCTCGCCGCGGCCGACGAGGTTGCCGATATCGACGTAGTTTTTGGTGATCCGTCCGTCGATCGGGGCGGTGATGGTGGAGTATTCAAGGTTGAGTTTGGCATCAGCCAGGTCGGCCTGAGCGCGGGCGACGTCTGCCTTGGCGGCGTCGCGGCGTGCGCCCTTGATGACGGCGTCGATCTCCGGGCCGGCGCGCTGGTCGGCCAGTTCGCGGGCCAGGCGCGCGTCGTTCTCGGCGCCGGCGAGCGTGGCCTGCTGTGCGCGCACGACGGCTTCGGCGCGTTGCACGGCGGCCTCGAACTGGCGTTTGTCGATCTCGAAGAGGACATCGCCCTTCTTGACGCGCTGGCCTGGGCGGAAGTTTACTTTATCGAGGAAACCCTGCACGCGGGCGCGGAGCTCGACGGTTTCGGATGCCTCGATGCTGCCGGTGTAGGTCAGGTAGCTGACGACGTCGCGTTGGACGGGGTGGGCGACGATGACCTCGGCAGGCGGGGGCGCGACGTAGGCGTTCTTGCTGATGTCGCGCTTGCAACCGCCGGCGGCGACGAGGGCCGCGATCAGCAGGGCCGCGGCGGCGATGGCAGTCCGCCGATGGGTTCTCATTTGCCGGCTCCGGGGGTGGTGGGGCTAGTGGGGGTAGTGGAATCAGTCGCGGTGGTGGTGGGGCGTGGAAAGCCGAGGTCTCTGCCCCCTTGCCATGCTGGTGCAACGACGTTGCCCCAGTCGGTCCTGGCGCGGAGGCGGTCGACGGTTTCTTGGTTGACAAACTCTTGGCCTTGGCGGATTTCCCATCCGCCGCCGAGGGCGCGGTAGGTTTGCACTGCGCCCAGCGCGATGGCAGCGCGGGCGGCGACGAGGCTGTCCTGCTGGCGTACGAGGTCGGATTGTGCGTTGTTGACGCGGATGAAGTCAACGGCACCGGCGCGGTACTGCAGCAGGGAGAGGTCTGCGCTGCGGTTGGAGGCCCGGACGGCGTCGGTGAGGTAGGCAGTGCGTTCCTTGGCATAGAGGAACTCGCTGAGGCCGGCCTCGACCTCCCCGGCAGCGCGGAGGACGGATTCTTGATAGGCGGCGACTGCCTGCTCGTAGCGTGCGTCTTGCACGCGGACGCTGTTCTCGATGCGCCCGTAGTTCAGGATGGGGAGGTTGAGGCCCAGCCCGATGAAGCCGGCGAAGGAGTTGGCGTCGAAGATGTTGCCCAGGCCTGGCTTGTTGTCCCTCTCGAAGTTGCTGCTGACAAAGCCGGTGGAGCCTTGGATCGAGATGCTCGGGTAGAGGTCGGCCTTGGCCTGGCCGATGCGTGCGCTCTGGGCGGCGGCGACGCGTTCGGCGGCGCGGACGTCGGGCCGGCGGCGGAGCAGGTCGGCCGGGACGCCAGCGGCGATCTGCTGGGGGGCCTCGGGGACCTTGGGGATCGCGCCGGCCTGCGTGGCGAGTTGGGCCTGCAGGTCTGAGGGCGTGCGCCCGAGCAGCACGCAGAGGGCGAGCCTGGACTGCTGCAGCGCGTTCTCAAACTCCGGGATCAGCGCCTGCGTGTTGGCCAGGGTTGCGCGGGCGGTGGCAACGTCGAGTTCCGATACGGCCCCGGCGTCGAAGCGTGCTTGGGTGAGTTTGAGCGTCTCAGTCTGGAGTTGCACGTTGGCGCGGGCGAACATCAGCCGTTCCTCGAACGCGCGGACGAGGATGTAGTTGCTGGCCACCCCGGCGGTGAGGCTGACGAGCACCGCGTCGTAGTCGGCGACGGCCAAGAGGACCTCGGCGTCGGCGGCCTCAATACCCCTGCGGAACTTGCCCCAGAAGTCCAGTTCCCAGGCGACCTCCAGGCCCAGGGCGTTGTCGGCATAGGAACGGTCGCCGCCGGCGCGGGGGGCGTTGCCGCTGATGCGGTTGTTCTGGATGCCGCCGGTGATGTTCTGCGTCTGCGGGAAGAAGTTGCCGACGGAGATGCCGCGGGCGGCGCGGGATTCAAGCACGCGCAGGCCCGCCTGCTTGAGCGTCAGGTTCTCTGCCCAGGCGCTCTGCACCAGGGCGGTGAGGGTCGGGTCGTCGAAACTCTCCCACCAGCGGACGTTCTCGGCGACGGCGGGGTCGGAGGCGCTCTTGGGGAGCCAGGCCTCGTTGAGGGCGGATTCGGGGCGCTGATAGTCTGGCCCGACCTTGCAGCCGGAGACAGTGAGGACGCCGGCGAGGGCGGCGATGCCGATGGCCAAGCCGGCCCGGTCGCTGAGGTGGGCCGGGGATACCTTGCGTGTGGGTTCGGGTGCAGGGGTGGTGCCGTTGGGGGAGCGGTTGTGCACGGTGCTGTCCTTTGGGTTTAGGCCTGGAATGCTCTGCCACGGGTTGGTGGCGAGGTCCGAACGTTATTCGTCCTAGCGTGTTGCGATTGGGCGCGGCCGCGACGGGAGCGCGATGCCGAGGGTTTTGGGGATATGTGGTGATTTCTTAGCCAGCGTAGCAGCTGGTAGAGCGGTGTGCAAACCGGGCGCGTGCAGAGGTAGTCTGACAAAGTTCGTGCGAATGCGGAAAATGACTAGATTTAACCTTGACAAGAGTATGAAAGTAGTGTAATCTGAACTTGAATGGGCATGCCTCTGTGAGTCATGCCGTGGAAAGTCCGGGCGTAGGCCCCCTGTGAGGAGAGAGACATGAATCGTTCTGTTGCACTTGTTGGTTGTGGCGTCCGCGCTGGCAGATGCGCGTTGGTCGGCGTGTTTGCGCTGCTTTTGAGCGCAGGGTCTGCCTCGGCAGTTGAGGTCATCACGCTGCGGAGCGGTCAGGTTGGCGGGTTGCCCGGCGTTGCTGGCCAAGCCGACGACACCGTGCGTTTCCTCAACGGGGCGAACCCACCTGGTGGCCCGGTGAGCCTCAGCCCCTTCACGGCGGCAGACTTTGCCGGTGCGGCCGGAGGCCCGGCCGCGACGGTGGTCAACGCCCACCCGGCGTGGACACCTGGCATCAGCGACCCGTTGGCGCGTTGGATCAACTGGAAGGCCGACTTGACTGTTGCCCCCGACGGGAGCGTGAGCGGGACGGGATATGGCTCACCGGGCTCGGCTCTTTATGCCGTGCCCTTTGTTGTTACGACCCCCGGCGGAGCGCTGACGGCAACGCTTGCGCTTGAACTGGCCGTCGATGATGCCCACGGGGACTGGTTTGTTGCTGGCCCCAACCCCGACGGGTTGTATGTCAACGGCGTGAGCACGGGCTTTCAGGGTGGCAACTACGCCTCGCCAACGCTGCACTTTCAGAACATCACGGTGAACACTGGGTTGAACTACCTTTACTTTTACCAGCGCGACCTGGGCGTGCTCGTCAGCGGGCTGATCTTCAGCGCGACGATCACCGTCCCGACACCCGGCGCGGCTGCGCTGCTGGGTCTGGGCGGGTTGGTGGCGGTTCGTCGTCGCCGTCGGTAATCACTCCCATCGCGCCCCCTGGCTACCGCCGGGGGCGCGGCTTTTAGGCCTGGAGTGTGCCGGGGTAGTTTCAGGGCCGGCCAATGCAAAGGGAGAAAGCGATGGACAGAACGATAATCCGCCGGGGTGTGTGCGCCGCTGCGGTTACCGCTGCGCTCTTGGTTGCGGTGGCCGGGACTCGGGCTGATGTCATCAGCAGCGGTTCGAACTTCATCCAGCCCGGTTTTGTGTACGAGATGCCCGGTGCTGCACTGCCGATTTCCTTTGGAAACGCTGGCGGGAGTGTGGGGAGCCTGTCGGGGTTCAGAATCATCAGCACCACGGGCCAACCCTCTCCGGTTGGCGAGGCAACTACGCGGAGCACACAACTGGGGACAGGCTCGATGACGTTCACTGACAACGCCGGGATTGTGAAACTGCTGTCGTTCCAGTATCAGTCGCTTTTGGCATCGCGCCGGCGCGATACCGGCGGCACGCGGGCGACGATGGACATCGCCGTCGAGGGGATGGACTTCGCGGGCCTGCCGTCGTGGATTTCGCTGCGTGAATGCCCGACGATCGTTTCGACCGGCTTGGCGACCGTTGAGGACCTTGGCAACGGCCAGTTCCGCATCGTCGGGTCGTTTGAAATCTACACCGAGATCAGTTTCGACAGCGGGCAGTCGTGGATCCCCGCGTCTGGCCCTGTGCATGTGGACCTTGTGCCGACGCCATCGGTGGCCGCGCTGATGAGCCTGGGCGGGCTGATGGCCGCTCGGCGTCGGCGGTCGTGATTGATTTCGCCGTGCACCCGGCCAGCGCCGGGCGCACGGCTTACAGGCTTGGCTTGTGCCAGGCCCAATTCCCAGGGCCGAGAGGCCCAGAAAGAGAGAGCCTTATGCGTACGCCCATCACCTTTGCCTCCGTGCTGCTCGGCCTGTCTGCGGCGGCCTCCGCGCAGATCACCATCCCGACCGTAACCATCGGCAACGCCGGCAACGCCGGGGAGACGACGATCAACGGCACGCGCGGTGCTGTGGCGTACAGGTACGACATCGCAACAACAGAGGTGACCAACGCGCAGTACGCCGCGTTCCTCAACGCGGTGGCCGCGACGGATACCAACGCGTTGTACAACATCAACATGGCCGGCGCGCTCGGCGGGATCACGCGGTCGGGATCTTCGGGCTCATACACCTACGGCACCATCCCGGGGCGGGCGAACAACCCGGTTAACAACGTGAGTTTCTGGGACGCCGCACGCTTTGCCAACTGGCTGCACAACGGGCAGCCGAGCGGCCCGCAGAACAACAGCACCACCGAGAACGGTGCCTATACGCTCACGGCCACGGGGATCACGAACAACACCGTAACCCGCAACAGCAACTGGCAGTGGGCCGTGGCGAGCACCGACGAGTGGTACAAGGCCGCGTACTTCCAGCCAGCGAGCCAGGGTGGGGACACGGACAACTATTGGTCCTACCCCACCAGCAGCAACACGCCCCCGACGGCCGGGCAGGCCAACTACCTTCCCGCCAACATCAACGACACGACCCCGGTTGCTTCTTATGCTGCGAACTGGGCGGGCGTCTACGACATGGCCGGCAATGTGTATGAGTGGAACGACACGAACCTCGCCTTCACACGCGGGCCGATGGTTGGTGGCGCGTTCGACAACATCGCAGGGTGGCTGACGCCGCTGAACGCATACGCGCCGTTCGCGTCGGCGGAGCGGGATCAGCTCGGCTTCCGCGTGGTGGCGATCCCCGGGCCTTCGGCCGCCGCGCTGCTGGTGGTTGGCGGGGTGGTCGCGGGGCGCCGGCGTAGGCGGGGGTGAGGCCGGGGTAAGTCGATCGGCCGAGGGCGGTTGATATTCTGCGAGGTAGATGCGGAGGGTGCGTCGAGCGCGGAGAGAACGGCCGAGCCGGTGGTCATGCCGTGCGCGGTGGTCCAGCAGGGCGAGGGCGAATGGTGGGTTCGTTCCCGCTGGAGGGGATCGGGGTTCGTAGCGAAGGTAACATATGGGAACTCGGCGATTGCCGTCGGCGCATAATCATGTGCCGTTGATCCTCTCCGGCCCCATCGGGGCCGCGGGGTGTAGCCACGGGTGCAGCGACGCGGCTCTGAGCGTCGCGGAACCCGTGGTGGACGGGGGGGGAGCGCGGGCCGCCCCGATGGGGCGGAGGAGAATGGCTGTTCGAGGAGTTACACTTTGTCCATGGCCGAATTGACTTGGGCAGAAAAACAGATTCTGGAAAAAGGGCTGGTGATGAGCACTGGCGTTGTTCTAGATTTCACAGATCGCAAGTTTCGGTCGTTCGTGATAGACAGCACGGGACTAGACATTGAGGACGCAAAGTACAGGGTGCCAACTCTGGTTCACCACTCGAAGGCGAATCGCCTTCGAGAGTTTTTATGAGCGAGTCTAATCATGTGGTCAGCAAGTTGATTGCTGACCTCGTCGAGTACGCGCCTCTGTCGGAAAGTCCACCATCGGCAGAGCTACTGCATAGATGCCAGAACATCGCCGAGCGACTCGGACGTGGGTGGCGAGTGGACCGGTTGTGAAATCGCTCAAATGGGACGTGATCGACAACGCCGAGTTTGAGCGCCTGGTGTTCAACCTCGTATCCCAAGCCAAAGGATACAGCAATGCAAAGTGGTTGATGCACACGAACGCCCCGGATCGCGGTCGAGATGTGTCGGTCGAGCGAACTGTCACCGATCAGTTGACCGGGACACGCGTCTACCGTGTCATCGTGCAATGTAAACACTGGCAGAGCAGGAGCATCCGTATTGCGGAGGTAACCACGCTTGTTGCGCAGATGGAATCGTGGGAGCCCCCCAAGATAGACGAACTCATCATTGCCACAACGGGCAAGTTCACGGCGGATGCCGTCGGTTGGATTGAAAAGCGGAATAATGATCGCCAGTCTCCCACCATCTTGATGTGGGCTGACAGTCATATGGAATCGCTCTTGGCTGAGCGCCCACACTTGGCCACGGAGTTCGGACTCAGGTGACACGCTCTGCTCCACCCCTACCGGTGCGGGTCCGTTGAATCATATCGCTTTCCACGGGTTCCGCGTCGGCGGGCTACGCCACTCCGGCGCTCCACCCCTGGCTACACCCCGTCGCCCCGTTGGGGCGGGGGGGCGGGGTCGCTGCGAGCACTCGACGGCAATCATCCCCGATGATCACGTATGTAACTTAATACTTACTGGGCCCGATCGTGTGCACCTGAGGAGCCGCCTATCGGCATTGCTGGAATAGAAACCTGCTCGTAATTTCTTAAGGTTGAGGGTTGGAGCGGTGGGCGTATTGCTTTGCCTACTTCGGAATCTAAATCACCATCGCGGTTACTTCGCGGGGGTCTGCGCGGGGATAGTCGGGGTCGCCACATGCGCCCTCGCTGCGTCGAGTATCTCCACCACGATGAGGTTGAACTCCAATCCCGACAGGTCGTCGACTGCGCACTCGCCGCGGACGACCTTTCGCAAGTACACCCACTCGTTCTCCATCTCCGGCGGCTTGGCCGCGGGCTTGACTGTCTTCGCCGGCTGGTCGGGGGTGCGCACCTGCAGGTCGTCCCACCGCCCGGCGTGGATCGATCCTTTCTCGGTATACACGTCCATCTCCTTGTTGTCGTGCGTCCACGCCCACGACGCCTGGATCACCGCCGTGGCGGTGGGATAGGTCAGCACGATGGTCGCGTCGTCATCGACGCGCGGGTAGACCGACGGCTTGAGCGTGCTCGCCGCCGCCGTAACGCGCGTGGGCCGCTGGCCGTCCATGAGCCAGGTGCTCAACACCGCGCCGTAGCACCCAAAGTCCACCAGCGCCCCGCCGCCGTTCTGCGCCGGGTCGGTCAGCCACGCAAGGAACTCCGGCGAGCAGCCGATCTCCTGAGGCCCCTTGTGCCCGTGCCGAAAAATCATCCGGCGGACCGGCGCCATCTCACCGGAATCCACCAGCCGCTTGGCCTCGCGGAGGGAGGCGTACCAACTCGTCTCGTAGTTGGTCAGCACGAGCACGCCGTGCTCCTTGGCGAGCGCAGCCATGCGGCGGGCATCGGCGTTGCTAAACGCCAGCGGCTTTTCCAGCAGCGTGTGGATGCCGCGCGGCGCGCACGCCTCGACCGCGGCTAGGTGATCCTTGATCGAACCCATCACACTCGCGGCCTCGGGCCTGACGGCGTCGAGCATCTCCGCCAGCGATGCGTGGTAGAGTGCCGGATCGAGCTTGTACTTGCCCGCAAGCCGGTCAAAGAGCGCACGGTCGGGCTCGTAGACCCCGACGATCTTGATGTCGCTGCGCTGCGACGCCTGCCAGAGCAGCCCCTCGACATGCCCGTGCACCATGCCGATGATGGCGATCCGCAAGGGGCCGGACTCACGCACGGCGGCAGGCGTCGAGGGCTGCACAGCAGCAGACGCCGGGTCAGGGCGAGGCCCTAACCCGAGCGTGGCGAGGGGGACGAGCAGCAAGAAAACGGCGATCAGCGTGCGAGTCATCAGGAAGGTGACTTTGAGACTCATGGCGATCCCCTGAGGATATAACGCAGTTGAAGCCCTGTTCGCAGATTAACTTGATAAGCGTAAAATCAGATTACTTCATTCATGTTATCCGATTGCACAACAACCCGCCACGAGGGCGGGTTGTTGTGCAATCGGGGTGACAGGACACGGTTTGAACTTTATGTCGAGGGAATACGCTTCTGGAAGCCAGAAACGCGGTTTTTGCTGAGCGTGAAGCCGTGAAAGGCGGCCGAGGTAGGCAAGGGCCGACACGGCACCGAGGCTGAACCGCGTCATGGCGTTTCCATCCATCGGCCTCGCCCAGAATGATCCGGCTCGTCGGGGTATCGCCTCAGACGCCTTGCGAGCCCCCGCGATTGGACTGGTGAGGTATCGCATGGGTGCTTCGCGTCCGCCGATCGACAAGACACAACGTCGGACGTCGACCGTCAAGGGCTCCACCAACTGTGGACATCGATAAGAAGGGGTGTCGGGCGCCGACTGGCCGCATATTCTCCGCAACTGCCGCCGTCGCCCACCTCGTGGGAGTTCGCACGGCGTAGCATCCAGCAGATCACCCCTCGTCTGAACCACAAAAAAGCCCTGAGTCGGGAGTCAGTCATGATGAAAAAGATCGGTATGCGCCTCCCCGCTGCGATGTTCGGTGCCCTTTTCGCGCTGCTGGCGATGCTCGCCGCGCCAGTGTCAGCGCAGGCGCAGGTGCCCGCATCCAAACCGCCCAACATACTCGTCATCATGCCCGACGACGTCGGCGTCTGGAACGTCGGCGCATACAGCCATGGGATGATGGCTCCGACGCCCAACATTGACCGCATTGCACGAGAGGGCAAGCTGTTCACCGATCACTACGCCCAGCCAACGTGCACGCCCGGACGCGCGGCGTTCATCACCGGGCAGCTCCCAATCCGGACCGGTCTCACCACTATTGGCCTCCCCGGTTCTCCGATCGGTCTGGACCAGCGCGACCCCACGCTCGCCGAAGTCCTCAAGTCCGTTGGCTACCGGACGGGGCAGTTCGGAAAAAACCATCTGGGCGATCGCAACGAGCACCTGCCCACCGTGCACGGGTTCGATGAGTTCTTCGGCAACCTCTACCACCTCAACAGCGAGGAAGAGCCGGAGGATCCCGACTGGCCCAACGACGCCGCGTTCGATGCCAAGTATCGTCCGCGTGGCGTGCTGGACTGCGTCGCTGCAAGCGTCGACGACCCGACCGAAGATCCCCGCTTCGGTCGTGTCGGCCGGCAGAAGATCAACGACACCGGTCCGCTGACCATCGAACGCATGAAGACGATCGACGACGAGTTCGCGGCCAGAACAATCAAGTTTATGGAGCAATCCAACAAAGATGGGAAGCCCTTCTTCGCCTGGTTCTGTCCCTCGCGCATGCATATTTACACCCACCTGAAGCCCGAGTCGCGGTTCCTGGCTAAGGAACACACCGGCGGAGACGACATCTATGGCTCAGGAATGATGGAGCACGATGGGCATGTGGGCCGACTCTTGGACACCCTCGATCGCCTTGGCATCGCTGAAAACACCATCGTCATTTACACCACCGACAACGGCGCCATGGCCGCCTGGTGGCCAGACGGCGGCACAACGCCGTTCCGCGGCGAGAAAGCCACGACCTGGGAGGGGGGCGTCCGCGTCCCTTTCCTCATCCGCTGGCCCGCTCGCGTACCCAAAGGGTCGATCAGCAACGGCATCCACGAGCACCTGGACTGCTTCACGACCCTCGCCGCTGCCGCTGGCGTGCCCGATGTCGTCGCGATGATGCGTAAGGATCACAACGTCCACATCGACGGCGTCAACCAACTCGCCCACTGGACCGCCCCGACAGGCGGCACGCCGTCCGCACGCGACCGTGTCTATATGTACAACGAGTCTCAACTCACCGCGATGCGCATCGGGCACTGGAAGTTCCACTTCCAGATTCGCGACGGCTTCTTCGACTACAACAAGCCTGCCGCTGAGATATTCAACCTGAAGATGGACCCTTTCGAGCAGCACAGCGGACGTATCAATAACGAGATTTCCATGAAGAAGGCGTTCCTTGGCGGGCTGATCCGGGATGCCATGGAAGAGCACAGCAAGTCTCTTGCAGACTTTCCTCCGCGGCAGCGTGGCGGCTCTCTCACCCCCGGACGGTGAACGAAAGATCTGACGATGAGCAGTCCGCCCTTGCAACCCATCGTCGTAACACGAAACCCTTGGCTAGCGACTTCCCTGCTCGCAATCTGCGCGCACGGGGCCTTCTGCCACGCGCAAGTTGCCCAGAGCGTCAACGAACCTGCCACGATCGACGTCGCGGACCGTACCGAGCCGTCTATGCCCGACTCGGCATCGCCGACGCCGGCAGACCCGCTCTTGTTCAAGGACGGCCGTTGGACCATCAAACTCGGCCTCTTTGCCGGTTCTCAGGTTGCCGCCGAGAGCAACGGCTTCTGGGGCCTCTCAGACGTCTTTGCACCTGCGGCCGACTACAGCAAGGATCGTGTCTGGAACGAGGCATGGGTTGTGCCGAGCATCCGATTGGACTATGCGGCATCAACCTCGCTGAGCCTCTATACCGGCTTGGCGGCGGCCGCAACCGGCAACCTCGGACGCGATGTCTTTGAACAGGGCAACGCCGGGCGAGTCTCGCTGGAGAACGCCTTCGCAGGCCTGCGGCTCGGCGACGAGACATCGGACTTCGCGCTCGACATTTCGGGAGGGCAACAACCCTATCGGCTCGGGTCCGGTTTCCTGCTCGATCTGGGTGCTCAGAACGGCAACCAGCGCGGCGCTGCACTCGTCTCGCCACGTCGATCGTGGGAATATACAGGCCTCGTCCAACTTACCGCTGGCCGTTTCTCCGCGGACACCTTTGTTCTGAACTACAACGAGATCACCTCCGAAGATCCCGACACCACGCTGGCCGGCGGCAAGCTCGAGTATCGCCTGACCGACCAGCCGAGCGACGAGCGCATCGGCATCGCATACATCGGCGTATTCGATTCAGACATGCCCTACATCCGCGCGCCGCTCACCATCATCGAGAGCGGTCGCGAGCAGACCCAGACCATCAACCCCTACTTGCGAGCGCGCCCGCTGCCTGGTGCCGCGCCGGGTCTCTACGCTGCGCTGGAGGGCGCGTACCAGTGGAACGACCGCGTCGACCTTTCCGCCTATGCAATCAGCGCCGAGATTGGCTATCAGTGGGAGAACGCGCCCATGCGTCCCAAGATCAGCTATGCCTTCCGCGAGTTCAGCGGCGATGATCCCGGCACCACCCGACTTGAGCGATTCGACCCGCTGTTTTATGACGGCGGTGTGCACGCATTTGCCTCCGGCTCCAACGCCGCGCTGACGTTCTACAACACCAATGTTCGCACCCACCGATTCTCCCTGAACCTCACAGTCTCCCCTGAGGACTTTGTAACACTGTCATATTGGCGGGTTGAGGCCGCTGAGGTGAACAGCCCGCTCCAGTTCGGCCAAGGCGGGCGCATTCAGTCCATCGGTGGTCAGCCCGCCTTGGTCTCTGGCGTGCCCGATGAGCATCTGTCTGACGACTTCTATGTTGAGTATGTTCGAATGCTCTCGCCCAATGTGTACCTTACCCACGGAGTTGGCGTTTCCTTGCCTGGGAACGGACTGGAGGCTGCCGCAGGCAGATCTCTCGATCCGTGGGTTGGAGGCCTTGTCAATCTGACGTTCAAGTTCTGATACGCCACCAAACGGCGAATCCTCGAAATCGTCTGTTTGAACTGCACCCTCGATGGCGCAAGTGCCGTGTTTTCAACGAGAAAGCCCTTCGGTGAGCACATCGAAGGGCTTTACTCTCAAACAAATCGGGGTGGCGGGATTTGAACCCACGACCTTTTGACCCCCAGTCAAACGCGCTACCAAGCTGCGCTACACCCCGGGCAATTCAAACCCGAAAAACCGACAGACCCGGCACCGCAGCCGGGAGGAGATGGTAGTATAGCCACCCGCGTGCGGGCCCGAATGCTCCAATTTTCCCCTGGCCCCAATTGCCAAATGACCCAGCGCAACGGCTCACACCGCATTCGGCCATTTGACCCTTGTCTATTTGTCTATTTGTTTACCCCCCCACAAACCACCGCGAGGCAACCCAAGCAACTATCGCGGCCGTCAACAGCACGCCGATGGTGTACCCGATGATGTTCCCCCGCGCCGCCGCGCGTGCCGGGTCGGGCAGCAGGCCTAGGCGTGCGCGTGTGTCGGGTGTCAGGCCGTCGCCGGTCTGGCGTTTAGAGTCTTGAACGATCGCGATGATGAGGTTGGCGTCAAACGGCCGCAGGCCGAGCAGTTTGGCCAGGTCGATGAGCATGGCTCTGCTCTGTGGGTCCAGGATCGCCGCTCGCCCGCCGTCGAGGGCATAGTTCACACGCACCGCCAGCACCCAGCGCGGGTCAAAGGCCGAGGGCCCTTGCCCAGCAGCAGGCGTGGGCACACCGGCAGACGACCCAGCCGCGCCCCCATCAACCCTGAGCGGGACGGTCTGGTCATAGACCTCCTGAACGAGTTTCGCTGAGACCGACCTTGGCCCGCGCGCCATCCGCAGCCGAGGGCCTGTGTCTACACCAGGCAGCGCGCGTGGCCCCGTTGCGACACGGTCGCCGACGAGATGCAACGTGCTGGTGGTGCCGGGGCGTTTCATACACGTACAAGAGTGTGTGGGCGAACCGCGTGCCAAGCACGCAGCCGACAAGAAACCCACCACAAATCACAGGTCTTTTTACGTCGTCCGGGGGGTTCAAGGGTCGAAAAATACCGATCCCACTCAGAACCGCTCCCCACCAGCCGATAACCTCCGCACGATGGGCGATCAACCCCCACAACTCGCACCCGCCGACGCGCCGGCGGCAGTGACCTTGACCAAAGCGCAGGCCTTGGCCCAACTCCTTGCGATCCCCAACCCCCTGACCGTTCCCTACGCCACCCCCGAAATCGTTAATGCCCTCGACGCCGCCGCACGCCGGGGCAAACTCGCCGGGTTCGAGCCGGGCGCGCCCGGCACGGCGTACCTCTTCCGTGCCGAGGCCTTCGGCACACCCTTTGAAGGTTGGCTCCTCGCCCACGCCACCCTCACCCCCACCACCGCAGGCGGCGGTCCGAGCACCACACTTACCTACTCCCGCAGGCTCAAACCCCTCTGGCCTTGGACCTTCGCCCTCGTGCTCCTGCTGAGCGTTTGGCCCGGCGTCCTGCTCACCGAGAGCCTCCTGGCCGCCATGCTCCCGAACTGGAGCTGGCTCTGGAAGACCACCTGGTACTGGTACCTCCCCCTGTCCACCCTGGGCGGCATCGCCGCGATGCACCAGGCCCTCAAACGCAGCCGGCTCACGATCGCCGCCAGCGCGCACGAGGCCGCCGAGACGATCAAGTCGCTGCTCCATCGCCCTTAACTCCGGCGAACCTCAACCCCCAGGGCCACGCGGCCCACGAGGCCCACCCGGCCCACCCGGTGAAGGGGGCATGCCCGGCGGGGCACCAGAAGGGGCGTCGGGCGCAGACGGGGCCGGCGCAGCAGGCGCCACCTGCTCGGGCCCCTGCTCGGGCGGGAGCACCTTCCCAAGGTTCAGCGAGAAGCCGAACATCCCCGTGCTGTCCCAGTCCGACGCCCGCGAATACGAGAAAGGGAGCGTCGACGCCGCACGGTACACAAAGCCGTCCCCGGCCCTCTTGACCGTCCACCCCAGCAAATCCGCCCCCGTCGGCGTCTGCACGGCCATGAGCATCACGAAGGCCGGCTTCTCCCCGATCCCCTTGATGTCCTCCAGCCGGTCCTTCGAACCCTCGGCCTCGATCTGGTTGGTGAAGAAGATCGTGTCCAGCGGGTTGTCGATCCCCAGCCCGCGCTGCTGGCCCGACTTGATGTCCGCGAGCTGCGACTGCAACCGCGCCTTGGCCGCGTCGGCCAGACGCTGCGCGCTCTCGAAGGGCACCCCGGCCTGCAGCGCAACCTCAAAGATGCGGGCCACGTCCTTCTCGACCTGGGCCGTCAGCGCCTCTATCGCACGATCACGCTCCAGGTCGCTCATCTCACCCGGCGGTGCCGCGAACACAATGCGCACGGCCTCGACCGTCTTGCTCGCGTCATCCCACTGCGCGCTGTTAACCAGCTCATCAACAACCCCCTGCGCCTGAGCGTCCATCAACGACTTGGCCTTGGCCGCATCCCCACGCGCAAAGGCGTCCGCCAGCGTCAACGCCGAGACGATGAACGCCCGGTCGGTAACCTGAATATCAGACTTCCAGCTCACACGCGGGTCAAGGCTCGGCATCTCCTTGGCCACGTCATCAGGGGTCACAACCGGCGGTGGCGGCGGCGGTGGTGGTGGCGGCGGCGGCGGCGGCTTCTTGCACCCACCGCTCAGGCTCAATCCAAGTGCCACCACCCCGGCAGCACCCACCAGCAACATCTCGCGCGTTCTCATCATAAAAGTTCATCCCTGTCGCAACGGCCCCTCGATTCTCACTCGCCCGAGGCCAAATCACCCGCACCATACTCTATCCGCCCAACCCCCACGCCTGCCTACGCCCCCGGCTCATCAAACCCCTGCACCTTCACCCCCTTATTGATTCGACGCATGAGCCCCGCCAAAGTTCGCCCGGGGGCCAACTCCACCACCTCCGCACCCCCAAATGCCCCCACCAACCACTCACAACACCCCGACCAACGCACCGGGGCCATCAACTGCTCCACCAAACGCTCCCGGATGCTCCCCTCAATCCCCCCACCCCCCCCACCACCCCCACCACCCTGCCCACCGTGCGGCTGGGCCGTAACATTGCTCATCACCGGGCAGGTCGGGGCCTGCATAGGCGTCTGCGCCAGGGCCGTCGCCAGCCGATCCGCCGCAGGCCGCATGATCGGCGAGTGAAACGCCCCGGCCACCTGCAACACCGTTCCCCGCAGCCCCATCCCCACCGCCACCCCCTCGGCCGCGCCCACCGCCACCTTGCTCCCCGACAGCACGATCTGCCCCGGCGCATTAAAGTTCGCCGGCACCAGCACCTCGCCGGGGTGTGCCGCCAGCGTCTGCGCACAGACGCTCTCGGCCTGCGATTCATCGGCCCCGATCAGGGCGATCATTCCCGAAGGCGTCCCCTCGGCGGCCTCCTGCATCGCCCGGCCGCGCAGGGCGACGAGGTTCAACCCCTCCTGGAACGTAAACACACCCGCGATCTGCAACGCCGAGTATTCACCCAGCGACAACCCCGCCGTCGCCGCTACACCCGCATCCACGGCTGAGACGCACCCCCACCGCGCCAGCAAACCGCGCCAGCAGGCGATCGTCGTCGTATATATCGCCGGCTGCGAAACATCCGTCCGGTTGAGCACCTCCGCCGGGCCGCCAAAGCACAACTCCGACAACTTCTGCCCCCCCGGCAGCCTTCCCATCAGCACCCCGTCGGCCTCAGCAAAGACCGCCCGCGCCTCGGGCGATGCATCGAACCACGCCTTGCCCATACCAACGACCTGCGCCCCTTGCCCGGGGCAGAGAATGATCCTTGCCATAGCTGCAAGCCTACAGACGATCGGCCCGCTGATCCACTCACCGCCCCCTGGCGCCCTGCACCATCTCCACCGCTAGACGGATCGCGCAGACCATGCTCGTCGCATCGGCCTTCCCCGTGCCGGCGATATCAAAGGCCGTGCCGTGCGCCGGGCTGGTCCGCACCACCGTCCGCCCACCCCACCGCAGGCCAACGGTCATATTCACGGCACTTCGGCCGTCGAGGAGTTTGACGGGGATCAACCCCTGGTCGTGGTACATCGCCACCACCAGGTCATACGCCCCCCCCGCCGCCGCGATAAACACGGCATCCCCCGGCAGCGGCCCGCTGACATCGACCCCCTCCGCCCGAGCCCGCGCCACTGCCGGGCCGATCAGCCGCGCATCCTCGTCCCCGAACAATCCACCCTCCCCGGCGTGCGGGTTGATCCCCGCCACCGCAATCCTCGGCCTTGCAACCCCAAGGTCCACACACGCGTGCTGCCCGAGCATGATCTTCTCATACACACCCCCGGCCGAGATTGCCCCGGGCACCTCGCGCAGCGGGATGTGTACCGTCGCCAGTATCACACGCAACCTCGGGCCGACAAACAGCATCCCGCTCGCCGGCGACGCAAACGCCTCGGCCAGCAACTCCGTGTGCCCAGGCCAACGCGTGATCCCCGCCGCGTGCCAGGCTTCTTTGGAAATCGGCCCGGTAACAACCGCATCGGCAACACCGGCTTTGACCGCCTCGATCGCACCCATCACCGCGTCGAACGATTGCCGGCCACCCTCGGCCGTCGGCGAGGCCGGGAACGCCTTGCCCGTTTCACCAAAGAGCACAAACTCCGCCAAGGGCTTGACCGACGCTTCCGCGAGTGCCGCCCGCGTGATCTCCGGCCCGATCCCGCCCGGGTCGCCAACAGAAATCGCAATCCTTGGCTTGGTGCGTCCAGTCGCCATGCACGCAAGCGTAGTGCCCGCGCGCTAAACTCAACGCATGGACCTCTTCCCCATCATCTTCGGCTCAGTCGTCGTCCTCGGCGGCGCGGGGGTCTTCATCTGGTGGCGCCGCCAATATGGCGTCGACCGCAAAGACGACTCCATATCCCAACCCAAACCCCCACGCGACCCCTACAACCGCAAGCCCTAACAGACCAACAAGCTTTGACCACTTCCCCCACTCCGCGTCCCTCCGCCAACCTTCGCCCCCTCCGCGAACCTCTTCTTTTCATCACCCCAAAAACAAACCAGCCCGCGAAACACGCGGGCCGGGTGAAGGTTATCTGCTAGCGACTCGACCACACCCTCAGGCGTTCTCGATCTTGAGATTCGCCGCCACCGACGCCAGGTCCTTGCTGATCGAAAGGTCAAAGGGCATCACCCATGAAGCCCCGGCCACCACGCGGGCGATCTTGCCACACTTGACCCGGCTGGTCCAGTCGCGGTTGCCGCGGATGTAGACATTCAGCGTCTGCTGACGTTGGTTGTGCGCTTTCTTGAGCCCACGCGCTACCACCGGGTTGCGACGCATCAGCCGCTCGATGGTGTCGATGCTGTCGCGCTTACGCGGCAGCGAGGAAACGGTGCACTTGATGTTCTGCCCAGGCTTAAGTGATTCGATCATGGGTCGCTCCGATACCAAAGAACCATGCCCAATCCAGCCGGGCACGGCTTCGATGATAGGCGCACCACCCCGCCCAGTCATGCGGCCCACTCGCCACGCCTGCTGCCACCATCCACCTTTGCTATGCTCCCCTCCCATGGCACAGCAGCCCCAACCCTTCCCCCCATTTGACCCCAAGGCCGAGCACCAGAATCGGCCGCGTTTGCGCCCTGTTCGGGGCTTCCCTGCAAACGCCCAGAACGAAAGGGGCGAGCAGGTGCAGATGCTCGGGCTGGCCGACGCGACGCAAATCTCTGACAAGGTCTGCCTGATGGCCCCGGCGGTGCAGCTGGTGTTGCCCCTGATGGACGGCACCCGCGACGTCGACCAGATCATCACGCAGGTGGGCAAGGGCCTCAACCGCACGATCATGGAGCAGATCATCGCCCAGCTCGACGACGCCGGCCTGCTCGAAGGCCCGACCTTCGAGGCGATGTTCGCCACGATGCGCATGCAGTTTGACGCCAGCGAGACGCTCCCCCCGGCCAGCACGGCGTCGTTTGTCGATGCCCTTGTGCAAGAGGGTGTCCAGGCCGGCAAGATCACCGCCGAGGCACCCGAGGCTGAGCGCGAGGCCTTCGGCGCCAAGCGCATGCGTGAGGTCTTTGACCAGTTCATTGCCGAGGCACTTAAGGAAGCCAAGGACCCGAGTTACACCGCCCTGCCCAAGGCAATCGTTGTGCCACACCTGGACTACGGGCGCGGGTGGATCAACTACGCCAGCATCTACGGCCGGCTGCGCGTTGCCGACCGCCCCGACCGCGTGATCATCCTGGGCACCAACCACTTCGGGCGTGCCACGGGCGTCTGCGCCTGCGACAAGGGGTACACCAGTTCGCTCGGAACGTGCAACGTGGACACACAGGCCATCGCCGCCCTGCGCTCCAAACTCGGCGCCGAGGACGGCAACAAACTCTTCGAGCACCGCTTTGACCACGAGCGCGAGCACTCCATCGAGCTGCAAATCCCATGGATTCAGCACGTCTTCGGCACCGACGCCAGCGGGGACTACCCGAGGGTCCTGGGCATCCTCGTCCACGACCCGGCCGTCAACAACGGGGAGAGTTACGACGGCAAGGGTGTCGCGTTGCAGCCGTTTGTCGATGCCCTCAAGGGCGTTGTGCGCGAACTGCCCGGGCGGACGCTGCTTGTCAGCAGCGCGGACCTCTCACACGTGGGCCCGGCCTTCGGGGACCAGACCCCGCTCGCCGGCGAAGAAGAGCCCGCCGCCTCGGCACGCAACAAGGTCTTCCAGCACGACAACGAGCTGCTCAATCACCTGGCCAACAGCCGGGTGCCCGAACTGATCGCCGCGATGGCCTGGCAGCAGAACCCGACGCGCTGGTGCAGCACCGGTAACCTCGTGGCCGCGCTGCTGGTAACAGAGCCGGCGGAGGTCAAAGTCCTCAACTACGCCGCCGCCCTTGACCCACAGGGGATGAGCATGGTTACGAGCACAGCCGTGGCGATGAGTTAGAGGCAGGCAATAGGGAATGGGCAATGGGCAATAGGCGCAGTGGGCCGTGCGTCGCCGAATGCACTTCTGCGCCTATTGCCTATTGCCTATTGCCTATTGCCTATTCCCCATTGCCTCCCCCCAACAGCGCCAACCACTCCAGATTCCCTTCCTTGTGTTTGCCCCCCGCGCCCCGGATCGGCGATGGTGCCGAGGCGAGAACTTGAGCGCCGAGTGTGGGCATCGCATCGAGCGTTTGCTGCGCAACGGCGTGGGCCTGCTCGTCGCTGAGGATGCCGCGTGCGTGGCGGTCGATCGCGCTGCGTTC
>JAJTGZ010000101.1 GCA_021299385.1 Phycisphaeraceae bacterium
GAGGGGAGGGGCAGGGGTGGGGTTGATATGTGCAAAGACACACAATTCAAGAGGTTCGCGGAGGGGGCGGAGGTTGGCGGAGGGACGCGAAGTAGAAGCAGTGGTGTGTCGCCACTCCGTCACTCTGCCACTTTGCAACTTTGCCACTTTGTAACTTCGTAACTCTGCCACTTCTACTCCGCTCCTCCGTGCTCTCAGTGATTCCCCTTCAGGGTTTTCATCGCTCTCGTTCAACCCATCTGCCAGCGGTCATCCCACAGCATCCCCTCGCTCGGCATCGCGCTCGTGCCCGCCTCGACCATCGACGCCACGGGGTAGGCGCAATAGTCCAGCGCAAACGACCCGGCCGGGCGGTGGTTCCCGCTCAGGCCCAGGCCGCCGAAGGGGAGTTTGCTGCTCGCCCCGGCAGTGCCGTTGTTCACATTGATGCACCCGGCACGCGCCTGCCGGACGAACCGCGTGGCCGACGCCTGATCGCGCGTGAAGATTGCCCCGGCCAGCCCGTAGCGCGTCGCGTTGGTCTGCTCGATCGCTTCATCCAGCGAGCGCACCGTTGCCACCCGCAGCAGCGGGCCGAAAATCTCGATATCACCCCCGGCATCGAACGCCCCGCCACCCGGTGCGCCCTCGTCGATCGCCAGCGTGCTAAAGCGGTCCACGCGCATGACGCCTGGGCAGAGGTACCACCCCCCGCCGGGCTGCTCGATGGGGACGCTGGGCACGACGATCTCCGCGCCAGCCCCGCCGGCGGCGAGCTGGAAGGCAAAGACGCGCTCGCGTGCATCCTCATTGATCATCGGCCCGGCAAAGACCGGGTGCGTCGCGCGCGGGTGGCCCATGATCAGGTTGCTGGCGATCTTGGCCACCAGCGCGATCAAACGACCGGCGATCTCCTCGTGCACGATCAGCCGGCGCGTGCAGGTGCAGCGTTGCCCGGTGGTCGCAAACGCGCTGCGCACAACCTCGATCGCCGCGAGTTTCATGTCCGCGTCGGGCATCACGACGGCGGCGTTGCTCCCGCCGAGTTCCAGCGCGAGCAGCCGGCCTGGGCGGTCGAGGTTCGCCCGTATGATCTGCCGGGCTACGGGCCACGAGCCTGTGAAGGCGATGGCGTCGATCCCGTCGTGCGCGACAAGCGCCGACGCCACGTCGGCCTTGCCCTGCACCAGGTTGATCACGCCGTCAAAGTTACCCGGCACCCCGGCAAGTTCTTCCCTGATCGCCCGGTCAAACCAGCGCACCAGCAGTTCACCAACAGCCGGCGCCTTGTCGCTCGGCTTGAAGACAACCGTGTTGCCCATCGCCAGCGCGGGGACGATGTGCCCGTTGGGCAGGTGGGCCGGGAAGTTGAACGGCCCGAGCACGGCCATCACGCCGTGGGGCTTGAAGTGGCACGCACCCGTGCGCGTTGGGCTCAGCGCCAGTTCCAGGTCCTCGACGCGGTGCAGCCCACCTTCGCGTGCGGGGTCGAGGGTAATCTCAACCTTCCCGGCCAGCAACTGCGCCTCGCCCGTGCTCTCCCAGAGCACCTTGCCGACCTCATCGGCGATCAGCGACCCCATCGCCGGGGCGTTGGCTTTGCTGATGAGCGCAAAGCGGCGCAGGACGGCAAAGCGTTTTTCCCTCGGCAGCGCGCTCCACGCCGGCAGTGCCCGCCTGGCCGCCTCGACCGCTTGCCCGACGTGCTCGACCTTGGGCGCACACGAATAAACCACCCGCCCAGGCTCGGCGGGGCTGCGCGAGACCAGCGCATCGCCAGGGATCGCGACCCACTCCCGGCCGATCAAGTTGCTTGCAGTCGTCATGCGGTCCTCATGGGCCTCAGCCTCGGCGGCGGTGGGGGGGCCTGGTGCTACTTCCTGGCGCGGATGGGGGGCTTGCTCAGCACGACCGCCGCCCCTGTTTCCAAGGGGCTTAGGCCGACGTCCATCCCAGGCTCGCCGCCGAGCATCCGGGCAACGTCGCCCGGCAGCACCACGCGCCCCACCTTGTCGATCTGATACCCCGACGCGGTCGCCCGAAACTCACCCTCGGCATCAACAACACTGACGATCCCGTGCTCGCGCAGGGATGCAGGCTTCTCCGTCGGCGTGGCGAGTTTGCCCAGGCGCGTCTGGCGCACAAGGTTGATCATGTCCGTCTGCGCCTCCAGGTGCGGGCCACCGTCGAAGGGGTCCACACGCTGGAAGTGCGCAAAGCCGAGGCGTTCGAGCAGGTGCTTGGCGGGTTTGGTCTCATCGTCGACCGAGCCGATCGCCGCTCGGGCCTCGGGGACCAGCAGCGTCAGATAGATGTCCTCGCTCGGCAGCAGGCTGATCATAAACTCCTTGCTCTCCTGGCAGAAGCGGTCGGCCTGGTCGTAGGTCATGTTGATAAAGTGCCGCCCGAAGTGCTCCCAGAACGGCACATGCCCGTCGGCGCTCATCGGGCCCATAAGCTCGGCGATCACACGGTCGGCGAACATCTGCCGGTACAGACCAATGTAGTGGAAACGGACCAGCGAGATCAACCGGCCCAGCTTCAGCCGGTGCCCGCGGAAACTCGGTTGCAAGATCAGCCCGCCGATCTCCGTCGGGCTGCTCTCGTCAAGGTGCCGACGAAAGACCGTGTGCGAGACGCCCGTCTGCAAGTCGGTGCTGAACATCTCCTTGCGGGCCAGTTGCAGCGAGATATTCGGCTGCCCAGGACCACCCATCCGGCTGATGATCTGGCTCGTGCCGATCACCCCGCCACTTTCGACCTCCTCAAGGGCAAACATAAACAACGGCGACCGCCCCGTCAGCGTCTTGAGACCCCCCGCCAGCACGCCACCGTGCGAAGATGCCGCGTGCGGCGGTTGCTTGACGGCCAAACCCCTTGCGGGCTTCTTCCCACGGGTTGCCCCGGCACGCCCTGGCGTCTGCGTCTCGGCCGCGAGCATGAAGCACTGCCGGCTCCAGGAAACCTTCCCCTCGATGATCCCCCGGTCCGCCGGGAGGTTGATGAAGTGAACCATCTTCGCCAACTTCAGCAGCGTCCCCACGTCCTCAGGTTGAGCTCGGCGAACCAGGAACATGCCACCTCCCAGGGGAGTACACGGGGGTCCATCGGCCCATCGACGCCCAACCCCCACACCACCGAGCGTAGCCTTCGGCCCTTGGGCTATTCCTGGCCGTGGT
>JAJTGZ010000008.1 GCA_021299385.1 Phycisphaeraceae bacterium
GTATCTGGTGCTGGTCCGCAAGCTCCTAAGAGAACGGCTGTATGACGGGGCCTGCTTCATGCTCTCGGAGGCACTAGCCATCGAGAGTGGCAAGTTTGTCGAGCCTGACCCCGAGCTGATGTTTGCTGGGTTTGTGGGGTCTCTTATCGGGCATGTTCAGGTGGGTATCAATAGGATTGCTTAAGAATGTATGTGATGTTCGGCCCTTGCGGGGGGCTTGATGCCGTTGTTTGCTGGGGGGGATAAGCGGATGGCTGCAAAATCGCGTGAAACTGTGGGTATCGAGGCCTGAGCGCTGGTATGCTTTTGGCCTATGACCACCCCTGACCAGTTACGGCTGGCGCAACCCGCGGCCAGGCCAAGCCCGCCTATGGCCGGGGGGGGCGTGCCCCCTGTGGCGGGGGCGTTTTCGTGTGCGGCGGTGATCGACATCGGGTCCAACTCGATCCGCCTGGCCGTGGCCCACCGGCAGGGGAGCGGGGATTACAAGGTCGTCTATGAGCAGCGTGCCGCGACCCGGCTGGCCAAGGACCTGGACCATACCGGGCACCTTGATGACGGGGCCGTGCGCAAGAGCGTCGAGGGGATCACGGCGATGGTGCACGCCGCACGGGGGCATGGGGCTGAGGTAGTGCGTGCGGTGGCAACGAGCGCGGTGCGTGAGGCGAGCGATGCGTGGGTGTTTGTCGATGCCGTGCGTGCCGCGTGTGGCGTTGAGGTTGAGGTCATCACCGGGCATGAGGAGGGGCGGCTGGCGTTTGTCGGCGCGGCAAGGGCCTTTGACCTGCGCAAGGGTGCCAGCGCGGTGCTGGATGTCGGCGGCGGCAGCAGCGAGCTGGTGATGGCCGAGCATGGGAAGATCAGGCGGATCATCTCCTGGCCCGTCGGCGCGGTTCGGCTGACGGAGCGTTTCGGCGGGCCGGCGCTGGCGCCGACGGAGGGGTACAAGGAGATGAAGAAGTTTTTGGACAAGCTCGTCAGCCGGGGTGCTCGGCGTGTGGATGCGCCGATCAAGACGTTCGTGGCGACAGGGGGTACGCTGAGCAGCTTGGGGCTGATGAAGGCGGTGGCCCAGGGGGGTGCGCGGGGAGCGGGGCGGGTTGAGCCGCACGACCGGGTGGCGTTGCAGAGAGCGGTGCAGGGGTTGGAGGTCTCACGCGGGGAGGTCAAGGAGATGCTCGCATCGCTTCGGCAGATGAGCGCCAGCGAGCGTGCGCGGGTGCCGGGGCTGAGCAGGGACCGCTCGGAGATCATCGTCGCGGGTGTGCTGACGGTGCATCGGGTGATGAAAGCGCTGGGGTGCAAGCGCGTGTTGATCCACAGCGGGAGCATCCGCGATGGGGTGCTGGCGGAGATGTTTGCGCGGTGAGGGGGCTTTGCGCCCAGCTGCGCCGGCGTGGACGCAGCCGGGGCAGTAGGGCCGGGGTTGTGGGGTTGTGCTCGGGCAATAATTTCTGGTATGCTCTCGGCATGGCACAGCTCCCCGCACCGGTGATTGTGATCCCTGGGATTACCGCGACGTACCTTCGCAACGAGTATCCGCTGCCGCCTGAGGTGCTCTGGACGGTGCTGCACAACGACTATCAGCGGATCACACTGCACCCGGACGATTTGCGGTACGAGGCCCTGGGGCCGGCGCGTGTGGTGCCCGACCAGGTCTTTGAGGTGGCCTACCGCGAACTGATCAGCGAACTGCGGTACAACCTGCAAGCCAGCGAGGAGAAGCCGGTGCCGGTGTACCCGTTCGGGTACGACTGGCGGCAGCCGTTGGCGGCGACGGAGGAGCGCCTGGCCGGGTATGTGCGGGAGGTGATCGGCCGGACCAAACTCCTTCGGCATTACGACGCGGAGGGGTATGGGGATGACCCGCGTGTGAACATTGTTGCGCACTCGATGGGTGGTTTGATTGCCGCGGGGTATATCGAACGGTACAAGGCAGAGGCACGGGTGGGGAAGGTTGTGTCGCTGGCGACGCCCTTTAACGGTTCGTTCGAGGCGGTGCTGAAGATCACCACGGGCACGGCGGCTCTGGGCGGCAGCGAGCCGGCCTCGCGCGAGCGCGACGCGGCGCGTTTGATGCCCGCGCTCTACCACCTGATCCCGGACTTTGCCGGGGCGTTGGAGGTGGATGCGGGGTTACCGGCGAGCCTGTATGACCCTGGGCTTTGGCAGCCGAGCGTGGTCAAGACGCTCTCGGGGTTCATCAAGGAGCGTGGGCTTGTCAAGGTGGACCCGGAAGCGCAGGCGGGTGCGCTTTTTTCATCGATGCTTGCCGAGGCGCGGGCGCACCGCGCACGCTTGGACGCGATGCGTCTAGCCGATGCGGGCCTTGCTGATGATGACTGGCTGTGCGTGGTCGGGTGCGGCTCCAAGACGCGTGTTCGGCTGCGGATCGGCACGCGGAACGGGAAGCCGGAGTTTGACCTGGCCTCAGACGACCGCGAAAACAAATGGGGGGACGGCGACCCGGCGACGGCCCGCCTGACCGGGGACGGGACGGTCCCGTTCAACGCCGCGGTCCCGGCGTTTGTGCCCATCGAGAAGGTTGTGTGTGTAACGCCCGAGGACTATGGGTATTGGGAGGTGCAAGACCGCCTGACCAGTGCCGCGGCGGGGTTCCACGGCATCTTGCCCAATATGGACATGCTGCACAGGTTGATCGTGCGGTTCTTTGCCGGCAAGCCGGACGGGCACAAGAACACGTGGGGGCGGCCCGCGCCGGGGGTGGCGGCGGCGCGGTGGAAACCGCCGTTGAAGCTCGAGGGAAAAGTCTGAACCGAGGCGAACGGATTTCGGCCTCGGCGTTGGGTGTGGGCGCTACCGGCGCAGCAGCAAGCCCCCGGCCAGGCCGTAGAGCATGGTCAACGCGACGATCGCGAGGATGTTGACAACGATGCCCGCGCGGATCATGTGCGCGGTGCGGAGCCGGCCAGTGGCATAGACGATGGCGTTGGGCGGGGTAGCCACCGGGAGCATGAACCCGAAACTCGCTGATAAGACGGCCGGAAAGATCAGCAACAGCGGGTCGACGCCCATGCCATTGGCCGCCGAGGCGAGCACGGGGATGACCGTCGCGGCGACGGCCGTGTTGCTGGCCAGCTCGCTCAGGGCGGTGATGACGACGGCCACAACAAAGATGAGCACGACGGGGTTGACGCCCTTGAGGAAGGTAAAGATCGAGCCGATGGCGTTGGTCAACCCAGAGGTGTCCATCGCGGCGGCGAGGGAGAGCCCGCCGCCGAAGAGGACGAGCACCTCCCAGGGGACGCGTGCAAAGTCTGCTGCGCGCAGCACGAAGCGGTCGCGCCGGCCCGCGGTCGGGAGTGCGAACAGGAGCACCGCCGAGGCGATGGCCACACCGGCGTCGGAGAGGCGCGGCACCCATGTGCCGTCGGGGTGGAGGTCGCCAAGCCCGAGCAACCGGCAGAAGGTTTCGCGACCGGTCCACCACGCCACGGCAGCGAGGAAGACGGCGACGGTGGTCCACTCCGCGCCCGAGAGTGGGCCAAGCTCCTTGAGCTTGGCCCTGGCGAAGGAACGATCCGCCAAGGCCGGCACGCCCCCCAGCGGGTGCAGGACGCGCGTGAGCAGGAGCCAGACCAGCGGCAGCAGGATCAAGACCAGCGGCATCGCCGCGGTCATCCAACGCGCAAAGTCGAGCTCGTGCCCCTGGTGCCGGGAGAGGTAGGAGACGGCAAAGGCGTTCGGGGGCGTCCCGATGGGGGTGGCGATCCCGCCGATGGACGCGGCATAGGCAACCCCCAGGAGCATGCAGCAGGCGAACGGGCCTGGCGAAGGGGGTGTGCCCGGCGGATCGACAGCAGGGTCAGCGCCCGTCAACGCCCTTTGCTCGCTCATGGCGACAAGCCCCATGGCGATCGGGAGCATCATCAGCGCCGAGGCGGTGTTGGAGACCCACATCGACAAGATCGCGGTGGCGAGCATCACGCCGGCGACCAAGGCCGACGGGCGAGTGCCGAAGACCTGCACGATCAGCAGGGCGATCCGGCGGTGCAGCCCGGATTTTTCAAAGGCGATCCCGAGCAGAAAACCACCCAGGAACAGGAAGATCAGAGGATCACCATACTGTGCCGCGATCGATCCGATGCCCATGACCCCGAGGATCGGGAACAGCAGCAGAGGGAGCAGGGCCGTCGCGGCCAGGGGCACCGCTTCGGTCAGCCACCATGTGGCCATGAGAACCCCCACGGCACAGACCATCCGCGGGCTTGCACCCAGCCCGGGCGCCAGGGAAGGAAACGCCAGGTAGACGGCAACGGCCAGCAACGGCCCGAGCAGCAAGCCCGCACGGGCCGGGATGCCCCAGGGGGTGCTCTGGGGGTTGTGGGTTGCGGGCTCATTCATGGCCCGGAAGCCTACTCGGGCTTGCCGCCGGCGTGGTCGTAGATCCAGGCGTCGGCGTTGCGGGACCAGTTGAGGAGTTCGCCGGGGGCGAAGAAGAGTTTGAGTTCGCGCTCGGCGGCCTCGGGGGAGTCTGAGCCGTGGATGAGGTTGAAGGAGTTGCTGACGCCCAGGTCGCCGCGGATGGTGCCGGGGTTGGCCTTGGAGCCGAAGGTGGCGCCCATCATGTTGCGTGCGATGGCGATGGCGCCGTTGCCACGCAGGGCCAGGACAACGACGGGTGAACTGGTCATGAACTTGACGAGGCCGGGGTAGAACCCACGCTCCTTGTGCGCCTCGTAGTGCGTCGCGGCAAGCTGCTGGCTGATCTGCATGAGCTTGATCCCGACGACCTGCAGGCCTTTTTGCTCGAAGCGCGAAAGAATCTGCCCACAGAGGCCACGCTGCACGGCGTCGGGCTTGAAGATGATGAGGGTGGTTTCCATAAGGGTCTTCCTTTGGTGGAGTGGTGAATGGGGGCGGAGTGTAGGGGGTGTTTGTGCGGGTTGGAAGCCTGCATCGCGGGGGTTACCTCGCCGGGAGCTCCCACGGCGTGCCCGGGGTGTAGCCGATGAGGTTGTAGAGTTCCTGGCGTGTCTGCATCTTGGCCAGGAAGGGTTGGACACTGCCGGCGGTTTGCAGCTCGGCCAATGCCGCGGCGACTGCGCCCATCGCCACGCGCAGGAGGCTGACGGGATAGATGACGACGTGATAGCCCATCTGCTTGAACTGGCTCAGGGGTGTGATGGGGGTTTTGCCAAACTCGGTCATGTTGGCCAGCAGAAGGACGCCGGGTGCGCGGGCCTTGAGCCTGGTGGCAAAGGTGGCGAACTCGTCGAGGGTCGTCAGGCCCTCGGGGAAGATCATCTCGGCCCCGGCTTGGCAATAGGCGTGGGCACGGTCGATGGCGGCGTCCAAACCTTCGACGCCACGCGCATCGGTGCGGGCACAGATGATGATGGCCGGGGGGGACGGGTACCCCCACGCTCCGCGTGGGGAGTCGGTTGATTCTTTGGTCGTGTCTTCACGGCCGGGGGTTTGGAGATCCCCCACACGGAGTGTGGGGGTACCCGGCCCCACGCGGAGCGTGGGGGTACCCATAGCACTCAAGTCTTGTGCGGCTTTGGCGGCCCAAGTGATTTTCTCGACCATGTGCTCGGTGCTGATGAGGGCCTTGCCGTCGAGGTGCCCGCAACGCTTGGGGAATGCCTGGTCCTCGATGTGCAGCCCCGCGGCGCCGGCGGCGTGGTAGTCAATCACCGTCCGGCGAACCATCTCGGCCTCCCCAAAGCCCGTGTCGGCATCGGCTAAGACCGGCAGGCCGGTGGCCTGGTGAATCTCCCTAATCACCCGACAAAAGTGCTCGACCGTCAGCAGCCCAACATCCGGCACGCCGGCGCAGACGCTCGTTGCCGCCCCGGAGACATACGTGCCCGAGAACCCCGCCTGAGCCACGGCACGGGCGCACAGGGCGTTGAATGAGCCGGGCATCGGGATACACCCTTGCTCGGCGATCAGGGCACGCAGGCACTCGGCGGGGGTGCGGGGGTTTGTGGGTGAGGGGGAAGTCATGCGCGAGGTTAGGTGGGAACATGCCGGTGCAGGGGGCGCATGGGTGCGGGGGCAGAAGTAGCAAACCCGTGCTGCCGGGGGGCGATATGATCTGCCGAGCGAACTCCTGAGCCTTGTTTGAGGGAAGACCCATGCACCGCGCGATCCGATCACTCTTGGCCAAGGCCCGCACGCACATCAGCAAGGGGGCGGCAAGGCCGCGGGCGAGCAGAAGCCTGTTTGAGGCGCTCGAACGGCGCGAGATGATGATCGTATCGGTCGCTACGCCGCTGCCGGACATCACGGCGGTGCCGCGTGGGAGTGGGGCGGTTACGGTGGGCCTGGCGGGGCGTTTCAACGACCCGGCGTACACCAACCGCGTGCGGTTTGCGACCAACTCAGGGGACTTGGATATCAACCTGACACCGGGTGTAGCACCGAACACTGTGGCCAATTTTTTGGCGTATGTCAACGCCGGGCGTTACGACAACACCATCTTCCACCAGACGCTCCGGGTCGCGGCCGACCCGCTGGGCACGAACACCGCCAATGGGATTGGGATTCTACAAGGTGGGGGCTACCGGGTTCCGACGGCGACGTACACGTCGACGCCCCCGACGCAGGCGATGAGGCCGCAACCGATCACAACCAACGCGCCGATCAACCTTGAGAATGCGACAGGGAACGTGCGCGGGACGATTGCGATGGCCCGTGGGGCGTCGCCAAACTCGGCGACAAGCCAGTTCTTTTTCAACGTAACGAACAACCCGACGCTGAACCAGACATCGTCGGGCACGGGCAGCGCGGTCTTCGGGCAGGTGCTGCCCGAGAGCCTTCCGGTGCTGGATTCGCTCTTTGGCTTCACGCGGACGAACTTTGCCGACGACTTCAACTCGCCCGCTTTCGGGTCGATGCCGCTGCGGACGCAGCCGACGGACCCGGGCTTTGTGCCGCTGCCGATCGCCCCCTCGGCGTACCTGCGGATCAACACTGCCACGAGCGTCGTCGCGGGGTACGCGGCCACGAGCAGCAACACCAATATCGCCACTGTGGCGATCGTCAACGGGGAGTTGGTTGTAACCCCTGTGCTCGGTGCGCTGGGCACCGTGAGCATCACCGTGCAGGCGATCTCCTTCAGCGGCAACGCCGTCGACAATGCCAGCGACACCTTCAACGTTACCATCGTCCCCGCCGCGCCCACGGCCAGCACGCTGCAGACGCGCGACAACCGGGCGGTCGGGACTTCGTTGAACCTCTACGCCGTCGGCGTGCGCGACACCGACAGCGCCATCGCACGCGTGGACTTCTACCGCGATACCAACGGCAACGGTACCTTCGACGACGGCGTCGACCTGGAGCTGGGCAGCGACAGCTCCCAGCTCAACGGGTACAGCGCACGCGTTGACACCAGCACGTTCAGCGTCGGCGCCAACACCATCTTTGCCCGCATCGTCGATGCCGACGGGCCGGCGACGATCATCACACAGACGGTCAATATGGTCGCACGCCCGACCTCGACAACCGTTACGCCCCCGGCCGGTGCCGTCAACGCGCGCGACAGCTACACGGTGGAGATCGCCGGTGTTACGCCGACGAACACGAATGTCCGCCGTGTCTCGGTCTTCCTGGATGCCAACGGCGACGGGAACTTCAACCCCTTCACCGACCGCCTGCTCGGCAACGCCGTCTACAACACCACGACTGGCAACTGGGTCTTCACCGGCAAGGCCTCGCAGCTGGAGGTGGGCGCCAACCGCCTGTTCATCCGCGTGCAGGACATCTTCGCCAACCTGGGAACGGTGCAGAGCACGACGGTTACGGTTGGGTGATGGGAGTTTGACTCCAGTGGTCTCTGAGGCCCCAGAGAAGAAACCGATGGGGTTTACTCAGAGAGCAGAGGTTCAGAGGGGAAATGCCGAGTCTCGGTTTGGGTTGTGTTTGGATTATCGGTCTGGTTTTTTGCTGGGGGAACAAAGGTGCATTGGGGCGCGTATGGATGGCGGGGTGCGAATGATGCATACTGACCAACTTTGATTGGCAAAGCGGGTGGGCGTGTGGTATGACGTTGTAGCCCAGCCGAGCCTTTGGCCCCCCCACTGCTGACTGAACCGACTGCAAGGAGCCGCATGCACCGCACGATCCGATCACTGCTGACCAAGGCCTGCACGCACGTTGGCAAGGGCGCGGGGCGGGCGCGGGCGAGCACGAGCCTCTTCGAGGCCCTCGAAGGGCGCGAGATGATGAGCGTGTCGATCGCGACGCCGCTGCCGGATGCGACGGTGGTTGGCTCGGCACCGGTAACGATCCCGCTTGCGGGGCGGTACACAGACACGGGCGTGAGCAACGTTGTTCGACTGAGCACGAGCCAGGGCGATGTATACATCGGGCTCTTCGGGCCGCTCGCGCAGGCGACTGTCAACAACTTCCTTGCATATGTCAACGCTGGGCGGTATGACGGGACGATCTTCCACCGCCTCACGGCCCTCTCCAGCGACGGGATCGCGGTGCTGCAAGGGGGTGGGTTCACGCTGCCGACGACGAACCTGACGGGCGCGGGCACGCCGACTACGGGCATCCCCGGCCAAGTCGCTACGTTCGCGCCGATCAACCTTGAGAATCCGACGGGGAACGTCAGATACACGCTGTCGATGGCCAGGACCAACGATCCGAACTCGGGCACGAGCCAGTTCTTCATCAACACGGCCGACAATCCCTCCCTGAACGCCGCCGGCACAAACGCGGGCTACGCGGTCTTTGGTGGCGTGGTCGCCTCCTCCCAGGCTGTCATCGACCAGCTCTACACGCAGGGGAGCGCCAACCCGCTGAGCAACCAGTGGGATCTCCGCAGTGTCCTCAGCGGCCCCGTGGCGGGCGCGTTCGGGCAGGTGCCACTGGTGAGCAACTTCAACGGGGAGTTCCCGCTCCGGCCAACCGATTATCTGTCCATCACAACGGCTGCCGAGGTACCCGCACCGGCCGCAGCAGCGGTCGGGATCATTGCGCGGCTCTCTGTAACCAGCAGCAACCCGGCGATCGCCACCGCCGCGATCGTCAACGGGCAGTTGGTTGTAACACCCGCGCCCAACGGGTTTGGCCCCGTCAGCATAACGGTGCGGGCAACGGGCTTTGACAACGCCTTTGCCGACGATACCTTCACCTTTGACATCACCAACGCCTCGCCAACGGCCAGCACGCTGCAGACGCGCGACAACCGGGCGATCGGGCAGTGGTTGGGCCTCTACGCAGTCGGCGCTCAGGACGCCGACAGCGGGATTGCACGCGTGGACTTCTACCGCGACACCAACGCCAACGGCACCTACGACGCCGACGACCTGCTGCTGGGCACCGACAGCAACGCCGCCGGCGGGTACAACGCACGCGTTGACACCAGCGCGTTCAGCGTCGGTGCCAACACCATCTTCGCCCGGATCGTTGATAACGAGGACCTGGCAACGGTCATCACCCAGACGGTCAACATGCTCGCACGCCCGACCGCGACGACCATCACCCCCCCGGCCAGCGCCGTCAACCCGGGCCAGACCTACACCGTGCAGATCGAGGGCGTTACGCCGACGAATAGCGCGAACGTCCGGCGCGTCTCGGTCTTCCTGGACACCAACGGCGACGGCACGCTCAACCCCTTCACCGATCGCCTGCTCGGCAACGCCGTGTACAACTCAAGCACGGGCAACTGGGTCTTCACCGGCAGGGCCTCGGGCTTTGAGACCGGCGCTAACCGCCTGTTCATCCGCGTGCAGGACATCTTCGGCAACCTGGGCCTGCCGCAGAGCACGACCGTTACGGTCGAGTAAGCGATTTTCACTCCATAGGGCCCAGAGGGCCCAGAGAAGAACCTCGGTGGTTACTCAGAGGGCAGAGGGTCTGAGCAATACACGAGAGTTGTGAATTGGCTGTTGCGCGCGGGGCGGGCTTGGTTTGGGCTATCAAGGCAGGCCCGATTATGCCACCGGGCTGACGACGCTCTCGATCGCCTCGACGACCTGGCGGACCTGGAAGGGCTTCTTGAGCGTTGCGTCAAAGCCGTTGGTGCGGAGCTGGGCGAGCTGCTGGTCGGTCATCTTGCCGCTCATAGCGATGACACGCGTGAGCTGGAAGTCGTCGTGCCCGCGCAGGAAGCGTGCAACATCCCGGCAGTCGCCCTCGTGCAGGTGCAAGTCCAGCAGCACGACGTGCGGCTTGAAGCGGTCGCACTCGACGCCGGCCGAGAAGGGGCTGTTGGCCGTGCGCACCTCGTAGTTGCCCTGCTCGCTGAGGACCTTGGCGAGCACGTCGAGGACCTCCTGCTCATCGTCGACGATCATCACGCGTGTGCGGCCCGAGAGCACGCCGTCGAACGGGATGCCGTGGGCCTTCATAAACTTGACGAGCTGCGACGCGGGGATTCGGCGGTCCTTGCTGCCGGGGATGCGGTAACCCTTGAGGCTGCCGGAGTCGAACCATTTGCTGACCGTACGTGGGGCGACGTTGCAGATTTTGGCGACCTCGCCGGTGGTCAGGACGTCTTTTTCGATGTTCATGCCTGGTCTCCTACCAAGGTGCGCCGCGTCGTGCATCATGCCGGGGCCGCTGAATCCATCGGCGGCCCCGCGCGGTGCGTGGTGAGAGGTTGATCGGCGCAGCGCGGGGGGGTCTTGACGACCATGCCGGTGAGAGCGTGCAAGAAGGGAAGAATTATCTCAACTCCACGCCGGTCGCGCGGATATGCGGACGTTGGGGCACATTACCAGACGCGCCGGCCGAGGGTTATCCGGGCGTTCCACCTCATTGGTGGTCTCTTAGCCGAACATCCAGCGCAGCCCGCTGCGCATGCGCGCCAGCATTGCCGGCGCGATCGGTCCCACCGGCAACCTCGGCCACCCCGTTACTGTGATGGCCACGGGGCGCGTCAGGGCCAATAACCCATCCGCCCCCCGGCTGGTGCCCCACCCCGAGCGCCCGTGCCCGGTGATCCCGATGCCCGGGTGCCCGCCGGGCACGACGCAGTCGTTGATCGATACGCCCCCGCTGCCACGCTCGACGAGCTTGGGCACCAGCGCCCACGCTTGCCCAACGACCGAGGCATCACGCGAGAAAATACTCGTTAAAAGGTGCTGCGTGCAGCTGGCGTGCAGGCGCAAGAGCTGTGCCTCATCACGCACGGGCAGCACCGCCAGCACCGGGCCAAAGTGCTCGCACGATGCGCTGGTGGCCAGGTCGCACCCAGGGGGGCAATCGACGATGACCCTGGCCGGGTATGGGACAAAGCCCGGCCCCCCACTGCCCAGCCCCCCACCGCCCGGCACATCGCCAGCCGAGACCTCCGCCGGGGCAAGCTCGCGCCCACCATGGGCCATCGCGTCGCGTGCCATCGAGTCGCACCGCTGGGCCGAGGCGTGGTCGATGACCGCCAGGCCATGCCCGATGACTCCATCGCCCGCTCCATCGCCGCGTGTTTTCGTCAGCAGAGCCTCCAGCTCGGCGACGAACGGGGCATAGACGCGCTCGTCTACCAGCACACGCCGGGGGGCCAGGCACGTCTGCCCGCTGTTGAGCGTCAAGGCCGCAAAGATGCTCCGTGCGGCCACGGCCAGATCAGCATCGGCCAGCACGATCGCGCTGTCGTTGCCCGAGAGTTCCAGCGTCGTCGAGACCAACTGCTGCGCCCCCCACAGGGCAATCTGCCTCCCCACGGCTGTCGAACCCGTAAAGACAACGTGGTCGAGCCTGACCTTCCCCTGCTCGTGCGCTTGCAGCAGCGCAGGCCCGTGCTCGCGCGTTGCCCGAGTCCATGTCAACCGCCCTGCCGGCAGCCCGGCGCGCACGGCTAGGTCGAGCAATAACCCCTGCGAGGCCGGGGCACGCTCGCTGGGCTTGACGATCACGCGGTTGCCCGCCAGCAGGGCCTGGAGCAACTGAATCCCCAGCAGCTGCACCGGGTAGTTCCATGTGGCGATGATCGCAACGGTCCCCATTGGGTAGTGCCGGATCACCGCGCGCGTGCCGGGCAGGAATGCCCAGACCCGCCCCACGGCACGCTCGCGCAGCACCCGGCGTGCGTTCTTGCGGTGCCACTTGCACGCGGCCAGCAGGGTCATCACGTCGCCGGTCAGGGCCTGCCACTCGGGCTTGCCGACGTCGGCACAGATGGCAGCGGTCAGGGCGCGCTCGTGCGTGATGATCTGGCGTGTGAAGGCCTTGAGCCAGTCGAGGCGTTCGTGCAGAGGCCACGGTGGGGTATCTGCCGGGGGTGGTGCGGTTGGAAGTTGCAGTTCCATCGGCTGAGGGTAGTAGAGCCGTACACTGCCCACACAAGCCAGGTGCGCCTCTGCTTCATTTGACCATTTGGCTCTTTTCCAAGCCCCCGGAGCCCGACAGTGCCCCCCAACGCCCCCAAGCCCCCATCTGTTGCGATCATCGGTGCCGGTCCCGGCGGCCTTGCCGCGGCGGTGCTGCTGCTGGCCTCGGGCGCGCACGTAACGATCTATGAGCGCATGGACCGCGTCGGGGGTCGCTCGGCCCGCCTGACCGAGCAGGGCGCCTCGGGCACGTATCACTTCGACACCGGGCCAACGTTCTTCCTGATGCCGTATGTCTTGGGGGAGGTCTTTGCCGCCGCGGGTCGCAAGATGGAAGACTACCTCGACCTGACACGGCTGGACCCGATGTACCGCCTCGTCTTCGGCGCGGCCAAGGGGCCCGACGGTGGTGAACTCAAACTCGACTGCACCCAAGACCTGCACGAGATGGCCCGGCGCATCACCCAGATCGAGCCGCACGACGGCCCGGCGTTCACGCGGATGATCCTCGAGAACCGCGCCAAGCTCGCGGCGTTCGAGCCTGTGCTCCGCAAGCCCTTCAAGAGCGTGCTCGATTGCCTCGCCCCCGAGATGCTGCGCGCGCTGCCCCACCTGAGCCCGACGCAGAGCGTTGCCGACTGGCTCGGCAAACGCTTCACAAGCGAGCACGTCAAGATGGCGATGAGTTTCCAGACCAAGTATCTGGGGATGTCTCCCTTCAAGTGCCCGAGCCTTTTTACGATCCTGCCCTTTATCGAGTATGAATGGGGCATCTGGCACCCCGCGGGTGGTTGCAACGCCATCATGACGGCCCTGGCACGCCTGGTCGAGGAACTCGGCGGGCAGATCAAAACGCTGCACCCGATCGAGGCGCTCACCTTCGCCGGCAACGCCTGCACGGGCGTCGTCAGCGGCGGGCGCACCTTCGCCCACGACCACGTCGTGCTCAACGCCGACGCGAGCTGGGCGATCAAGAACCTCATCCCGGCCAGCCTGCGCTCGGGCTTCACCGGCGCGGGCACCGATGCCAAGCTCGACGCGATGGACTACTCGTGCAGCACCTTTATGATCTACGCCGGCGTGCGTGGCACGCTCCCGCTGCCGCACCACACCATTTACATCAGCCGGGACTATCAGACCAACATCCGCCAGATCAGCCAGAGCATGGAGCTCTCGACCGACCCGTCGATATATATCTGTAACCCGAGCGTCATCGACAGCACGCTGGCGCCGCCGGGTTGCTCGTCGGTCTACATCCTCGTCCCGACGCCCAACGCCAAGAGCGGCATCGACTGGCGGCAAAGTGCCCAGCGCGTCAAGAGGGACGCCTACGACCGTGCCGAGGCGCTCTGTGGGTTCCCCCTGCAAGACCGCGTCGAGTGCGAGCGGGTCTATACCCCCGACGACTGGGAGGGCCAGAACATCAACTTCGGCGCGACGTTCAACCTGGCGCACAACCTCGGGCAGATGCTGCACCTGCGCCCACGGCATGAACTGCCGGGGGTCAAAAACGTCTGGCTCGTCGGCGGGGGCACACACCCCGGCTCGGGGCTGCCGGTGATCTTTCTCTCCAGCCAGATCACCGCCAAACTCCTCTGCGAGAAGACCGGCCTGGACTACGCCGGGCAGGCGACGCCGATCGCCAGCGTGCTGGACCCGCAGAGTAAACTGCATGAGATGGTGGGGGCGAGGGGGAAATAGACAAATGGCAGATAAACCAGCGAGGCAATAGGGAATGGGCAATCGGCAATAGGCGCGCATGTTTCATTTGCTATTTGCTCTTTGGCCCTTTTCCTTTCCCTCCTGCATACTGATTCCCTCCCATGCACCCCACGCCCCTGACAAGCCTCTTTGACCGTGCCGAGGCCCTCTGGCTTCCCTACGGCCCGTCGGCGTCGCCGATCATGCTGGCCGGGGCCTTTGACCACGTCGACCTCGAGTACGCCGCGATCCGCAAGGCGTGCGCGCTGCTGGACCAACCCACACGCGGCACGCTGGTCATCACCGGCAACGACCGCATCCCCTTCCTCAACCGGATGGTTACGCAGGAACTCAAGAGCTGGCCCGACTACACCGGCGTGCGTTCCTTCTGGCTCAGCCGAAAGGGGCGCATCGACGCGGACTTGCGCCTCATCAACATCCCGGCGACTCCGTCGGCCCCGGCCCGCGTCATCGTTGATTGCGATGCCTTCGCCGTCGATCGCGCCCGCGCGGGGCTTGAAGCCTACATCATCGCAGACGACGTGCAGATTGCCGACGCAACACGCACACTGCACCACCTCGCCCTGCACGGCCCGGGTGCCCCGGCCATCCTCGCACGATTCTCCACGCACGCCGCCGGCACGCCGGTGCAATCGCTCCAGCCCGGGCAGGCGTGCATCGTGGCGATCAACAACGCCGAGGTCATCGTTGACCGCTGCGACTCCACCGGCGAGGTTGGCCTCGAACTTGCCGTGCCCGCGGCACGAGCCCAAGAAATCTACGAAACGCTCCTGCAAGCGGCCCACGCGCCCGAGGCAACTCCATCGCTCAACCCCAAGGTCCACCTCCGCCCGATCGGTTGGCACGCTTACAACGTCGCCCGCATCGAGGCCGGAACGCCTTTGTACATGGTCGACTTTGGCCCCGACGCCCTCCCGGCTGAGACGGGCGTGCTGGCCGGCCGCGTCAGTTTTAGAAAGGGGTGCTACCTGGGCCAAGAGGTCGTCGCCCGCATGCACGCGCTCGGGCACCCCAAGCAGGTGGTCGTCTCCTTGCGCCTGCACGAGGCCCCCCGCCCCGACGGGCAGCCGATGCGCCAGCCGCAGGCCGGTGCGCCGGTCTTTACCGAGAACCCGGCCTCAGGGGAGCAGCCAGTCGGTGCCGTGAGCAGCTCGACCACCTCCCCCATGCTGGGTGGGGAGGCGATCGCCTTAGGGACCGTCAAGTTCAAGCATGCCAGCCCGGGGACCAAACTAGCCGTGCTCGCCGATGGGACCACCCTGCTCCCGGCTACGGTGCAACCGACCCTAGCAAGTTGGACGCGGGGGTGAGGCCGGTTTTTTTGATTCCCCTGCCAGTTTGGCACCGACCGGGCGGCTCCCCCCGCCGTCTGTCAGGTTGGCTTGTATTTGTGGATTTGTTTCCGTATCTAACTACCTGTCAGATAGAGACTTACGATTCATTCCGGGTGGGGCACGCCGCTTGCCCGTGTTCGTTACCTTCCGGTGCGCCGGAGGGGTGTTGTTGTCCGTTGGTCAGTCGTCGATCCACCCTCTGAAACCGAATACAAACCGAACAAGGAACCACTTATGGCCGCCAAGAATCTCGCGTTTGAGAACGATGCCCGCACCCAGTTGCTTGCCGGGGTTGAGAAGCTTGCCCGGGCGGTGAAGGCGACGCTCGGGCCTCGCGGGCGGAACGCTGTGCTGGACAAGAGTTGGGGTGGTCCGACGGTAACCAAAGACGGCGTAACGGTGGCCGAGGAGATCGAGCTGCACAACGCCGTGGAGAACATGGGGGCGCAGCTCGTCAAGCAGGCGGCCAGCAAGAGCAGCGACGACGCCGGGGACGGGACGACGACCGCCACCGTGCTGGCCGAGGCGCTCTTCCGCGAGGGTATCCGGCACATCACCGCGGGTGTGGACGCCAACGCGCTGGTGCGTGGCATGCGCAAGGCCGTCGAGGCGGCTAGCTCGCACATCGACTCGATCGCCACGCCTGTGGACGCCAGCCCCAAGAGCAGCGATATCCAGTACGTCGCCAGCATCAGCGCCAACAACGATGCGGAGATCGGCAAGATGATGGCCGACGCCTTTGCCAAGGTGGGCAAGGACGGGGTCATTACCGTCGAGGAGGGCAAGAGCCGTGAGACGGAGATCACCGTCGTCGAGGGGATGCAGTTTGACCGTGGGTTCTTGTCGCCGAACTTTGTTACGAATGTCGAGAAGATGACGTGCGTGATCGACAAGGGCTTGGTGCTGATCCACGAGGACAAGATCGACAGCGTGCAGAAGCTTGTGCCGATCCTGGAGAAGGTGATGGGGGCCAAGAAGCCGCTGCTGATTATCGCCGAGGACATCACCGGCGAGGCCCTGGCGACGCTGGTGATCAACAAGTTGCGTGGGACATTGCAGGTGTGCGCCGTCAAGGCCCCCGGCTATGGGGACCGTCGCAAGGCGATGCTCGAGGACATCGCGATCCTCACCGGCGCGACGGCGATCATGAAGGACACGGGCACCGAGTTGGACACCATCGAGCTCAAGCACCTGGGCATGGCCAAGAAGATCGAGGTCGACTCGGACAACACGACGATCATCGAAGGTGCCGGCAGCAGCAAGGACATCCAGGCCCGCTGCACGCAGATCCGCCAGGAGATCGAGAAAACCACCAGCGACTACGACCGCGAGAAGTTGCAGGAGCGCTTGGCGAAGCTCGCCGGGGGCGTGGCGCAGATCAAGGTCGGCGCGGCAAGCGAGGCGGAGCTGAAGGAGAAGAAGGCCCGCGTCGAGGACGCGCTGCACGCGACTCGCGCCGCGCTTGCAGAGGGGATCGTGCCGGGCGGTGGTGTTTCGTTCCTGCGGGCACGCAGCGCGATCGAGAAACTGCCGGAGTGGAAGTCGGTCTACGCAAAGAAGACGGAGGTCACTGTCGATGACATCGGGTCGGTGAAGTACGACGTCGCGGCGGGGATGGACGCCGTGTACAAGGCCCTGGCTGTGCCCACGGCGACGATCGCCGAGAACGCCGGGGACAAGGGGAGCGTCATCGTCGCCCGCGTCATCGAAGGGGGCGAAGGGAAGAACGGGGCGAGCTTCGGCTACAACGCCCTGACCGGCGAGTTTGGGGACCTGACCAAGATGGGCGTGCTGACGCCTGCGAAGGTCGATCGCTCGGCCCTGGTCAACGCCGCGAGCGTCGCGACGATCTTGCTGCTCTCTGACTGCGTCATCACCGAGATCAAAGAAGCCAAGGACGATCATGCCCACCCGCCGGGCGGTGGTGGTGGGATGGGTGGTATGGGCGGCATGGGTGGGATGGGTGGCATGGGCGGCATGGGCGGCATGGGCGGCATGGGGTTCTGAAGACCGCCCACCCGTGATGCGCACAGCTGTCTAACACGATCCCCGATCAAGAGAGGAACAGACATGAGCAGACTCAACACCTTCATCCGCTTCCCACTCGCCGCGGCGATGCTCGCGGCGATGGGCACGCTGGCGACGGGTTGCCGGATCGAGCAGCCCGTACACCCCGAGGGTGAGGCCGTGGCTATCGAGACGCTTCCCGATGCCGCCCGCGCGAGCATCCAGGCCAACGCGGGCAAGGAGGGTGTCAGCCGAGTCACGGCGTTCCAAGAGGAGGGCGAGCAGATGTACCTGGCGCGGACCATCAAGGACGGGCGTGCGACGGACATCGAGGTCTTCTCCAGCGGGCAGATCGCTTGCATCCAGACGCAGGTGCGGCCGGAGGAGCTGCCAGCGCCGGTCAAGCGCGTGGCCGACGCTGAAACGCTTGGCTACCCGCAGCGGGTCTTCTGGAAGAAAGAGAACCGGGATAAGGCCGCGGGCTTCGGCGTGGTCGTTACGTACGTCGTCGAGGCGGCCAGCACGTCGCGGGACAAGCAGGTGGAGATCGACCCGTCGGGGAAGGTGCTGCGGAGCGCGTTCTCGAACAACTAAGCAAAGCCCTCGCGTCAAGTAGGTTTCGAGCAACACACTTATGTCTGAACTGATCCACCAATTCCTGCACCTTGACCAGACCCTTGACGGGTTGCTTGGTCAGTATGGGCGGTGGGTGTATGTGCTGTTGTTTGCGATCATCTTTGCCGAGACGGGGCTGGTGGTGATGCCCTTCTTGCCGGGCGATTCGCTGCTGTTTGCTGCGGGCATCTTCACGGCCGGGGAGAACGCCAGGCTGAACCTCTTGCTGCTGCTGGGGCTGTTGATCGTCGCGGGGATTCTGGGCGATGCGGTCAACTACGCCGTGGGCAAGTGGATCGGGCCAAGAGTTTTCAAGCGTGAGGGGTCGGTGGCGTGGGTGGACAAACTCCTCAACCGCAAGCACCTTGACCGTGCGCACGCGTTCTACGAGAAATACGGCGGCAAGGCGGTGGTGCTGGGCCGGTTCGTGCCGATCATTCGCACGTTTGTGCCGTTTGTTGCCGGGGCGGGGTCGATGAACTACGGGAAGTTTGTCTGGTACAACATCAGTGGGGCGATCCTGTGGGTGGGTGTCTGCGTGCTGGCGGGGCATTTTTTCGGGAACATCCCCGCGGTGCGGGACAACTTTGGGCTCATCGCCATCGGGATCGTTGTCGTCTCGCTGCTGCCGATTGTTATCGAGATCATCATCGCCAAGCGGAAGCCCGCACCAGTGGAGAAAGTCGAGAACACGACCTGAAGACTGTTTGATGCTGGGCGCGTGCCCGGCCTGCTGACCTGAGACCACCAACCTGTAACCACTTTTTTTAGCACGATAAAGGAGACCACCATGGCCATCAAACCACTCGAAGACCGCATCCTTGTTGAGCCGATCGAGAACGAGACCAAGACCGCATCGGGCATCTACCTGCCCGAGAGCGCCAAGGAGAAGCCCGTGCGCGGCAAGGTCGTCGCCACCGGGCCGGGCAAGCGTCTGGAGAACGGCAAGCGTGCCGAGATGAGCGTCAAGGTCGGCGCGACGGTCGTCTACGGCAAGTACGCCGGCAGCGAGGTCGAACTCAAGGGCAAGAAACTGCTCATCATCAAGGAGAGCGAACTGCTCGGCGTGCTGGAGGGTTGATCGCCAAGCCCCCGCCCACACATGTGGTCGCCGGGGCACGCCGTCTTCTGCCAGACTGAGAGTTGTTCGAAACCACCGCACCCGACCAGTTGGCGCCCGCGCCGGCTGGCACATTGGAGCCATTCATGTCCACCAAGCAAATCATGTTCGACGACGCCGCACTCTTAGAGATGAAAAAGGGTGTGCAGCTGCTCGCCCGGACCGTCAAGGTAACGATGGGCCCGAGTGCCCGGCACGTGATCGTGCAGAAGAGCTACGGCTCGCCGATGATCAGCAACGACGGGGTCTCCGTCGCCCGCGAGATCACGCTCCCTGAGACCTTCGAGAGCATGGGGGCCAAGATGGTCGCGGAGGTCTCTAAGAAGACCAACGACCAGGCCGGCGACGGGACGACCGCCGCGACCGTGCTGGCCGAGGCGATCTATCTCGAGGGCCTGCGGTTTGTTGCAAGCGGCGCGAACCCTGTGCTGCTGCAGCGGGGCATCAACAAGGCCGCGGAGGTGGCCGCCGAGGCGATTGATAAACTCGCGGTGCCGTGTAAAGGTAAAGCCGATTATCTGAAGGTGGCGACGGTCTCTGCGTCGCACGACGAGCAGATCGGCGCGTTGATCGCCGAGGCGATTGGCAAAGTCGGGCCCGAGGGTGTTGTCGAGGTCGAGGAGGGCAAGGGGGCAACGACGACGCTGGAATACACCGAGGGAATGTCCTTTGACAAGGGGTACATCAGCCCCTATTTCATGACCGACCCCAAGACGGCCGAGTGCGTGCTCGAGGATGCGTACATCCTGCTCTACGAGAAGAAGGTGGCCAACCTGGCCGACTTCTTGCCGTTCTTGAACAAGGTCGCGCTGGACGGCAAGCCGATCCTGGTTGTTGCTGAGGATGTTGAGAGCGAGGCCCTGGCCGCGCTGGTGGTCAACCGCCTGCGTGGCGCGTTGAAGATTTGTGCCGTCAAGGCGCCTGGGTTTGGGGACCGGCGCAAGGCGATGATGGGGGACATCGCGGTGCTGACGGGTGGCACGTTCATCGCCGAGGACCTTGGGCGTAGCCTTGAGAGCGTCGAGCTCTCGGAGCTTGGTCGAGCCAAGAAGATCATCATCAACAAGGACGAGACGACGATCATCGAGGGTGCGGGCAAGAAGAAGGAGATCGAGGCCCGTGCCGCACAGATTCAGGCCCAGCACGACCGGAGCACCAGCGACTACGACAAGGAGAAGCTCAAGGAGCGTCTGGCGAAGTTGACCGGGGGTGTTGCGATCGTGAGCGTCGGCGGGTCGTCGGAGGTGGCGATGAAGGAGAAGAAGGACGCCGTGGACGACGCGCTGAACGCGACGCGCCACGCGGCCAAGAGCGGGTACGTTGCCGGGGGGGGCGTGGCGCTCATCCGCACGCAGGGTGCGATCGAGGCCGCGATGAAGAAGGCCAAGGGTGATGAGGCCCTGGGCTTCCAGATCGTGCACGCTGCCGTCGAGAGCTGCTGCCGGCAGATCGCCATCAACGCCGGGGCCGACGGGGAGATGGTCGTTGCCAAGGTCAAGGAGGGCACGGGCGGCTTCGGCTTCAACGCGATGACGCACGAGTACCAGGACCTGGTCAAGGCCGGGATCATCGACGCGGCGCTGGTGCCAAAGACCGCCCTCATCAACGCGGCGTCGGTCGCGGGGCTGATGCTGACGACCAAGGTGATGGTCGCCGAGCTGAAGGATGATGCCAAGAGCCAGGTCGGGGCGACAAAGTAAGATCACCCGCCCACCGCCGAGAGGTGGTGGGTGGATTTATCGAAGGCGGTTGACCACAGAGGCACAGAGGCACCGACAAGAGAGGTGAGAGTCCTCGTTGCTTCCTGTCGATTGCTCTCTCGCCCTCTGTGGTTCACTTTGTATCTGAAAGACTATGGCCACCACCAAGCGCGACTATTACGAGGTCCTGGGCATCGAGAAGGCCGCCGACGCCGAGGAGATCAAGCGTGCGTACCGCCGGCTGGCGATGAAATACCACCCCGACCGCAACCCTGGGGACGCCGACGCCGAGGCCAAGTTCAAGGAGGCCGCGGAGGCGTACGAGGTGCTCTCTGATGAGAGCAAGAAGCAGCGCTACGACCAGTTCGGGCACGAGGGGCTGCGCTCGCAGGGTGGCCCGGCGACGCACGACTTTAGCCGGATGAACGCCGAGGACATCTTCTCGATGTTCAACGATATCTTCGGCGGCGGCGGTGGACGCGCCGGCGGGCGCGGGCAACGCGCACGTGGGCCTGCGCGCGGGTACGACCTTGAGACCGAGGTCGTTCTGACGCTTGAAGAGGCCTTCACCGGCGCTGAAAAGGACGTCGAGTTCACGCGCCTGGACACCTGCCAGAAGTGCACCGGCACCGGCGCAAAGCCCGGCAGCAAGCCCGTAACGTGCACCACCTGCAAGGGCCAGGGGCGCGTCATCCAGACCGGGCTGGGCGGCATGTTCCGCATGGAGGCCCCCTGCCCAACCTGTGGCGGGCGGGGCAAGGTCGTCAAAGACTTCTGCGACGCGTGCCGGGGTAAGGGTCGCGTGCCGACGAGCCGAAAACTCGCCGTGCACATCCCGCCGGGGATCGCCGACGGGCAGGCGGTGCGCGTGCGCGGGGAGGGCGAACCGCCGGCGATGGAGGAAAGCCCATCGGGTGAAGGGGTGCGAGGGGACTTGCACGTCGTCGTGCGCGTGAGGCGGAACGAGATTTTCCAACGCGACGGGGACCACCTGATCCTGGAGATGCCGATCAGTTTCACCAAGGCCGCGCTGGGTGCGGACCTGGACGTTCCAACGATCGACGGCAAGCGTGCGACGCTGAAACTGCCCAAGGGGACGCAGTTCGGCACGATCTTCCGCCTGGCCGGTCAGGGGATGCCGAGCGTCCGCTCGGGCCAGCGCGGCGACATGCTCGTCGTCGCCAAGGTCGAAATCCCGAAAAAACTCTCGCCCGCACAGGAAAAACTCCTGCGCGACTTTGCCGTCAGCGAGAACGAGACCGTGATGCCGGAGAGCCAAGGATTTTGGAAGAAGATTAAGGATGTGTTGAGTTAGTGGAGGGATAGGCAATAGGGATGAGCGATGAGCGATGAGCGATGAGTAAGGATCGACGAATAAGGAGTGGGTCGGCAGTGCATTTCAAGCTTCGATAGCAACGTTTGCTTCTTCCCGATTGCCTATTGCCTATTGCCTATTGCCCATTGCCCCGCCTGTTTTCCATCCCCCGATTCCCCCATCCCCACGCCCCCACGCCCCCAGAACCACCCATGTTCAACCCATTCAAAAAAGAGAGACCCGAAACCGAACATGACGCACCGAAGGAAGGGACCATGCGCGCCGATGCCGACGATGAGAGTTTGCACAACGACCCCCAGAGCGTGCCCGCCGATCCGGCAGATCAGCACGCACGGATCGCGCAGCTCCAGGCCGACCTGGCCCAGGCCCAAGCCGAGCGCCAGCGTGCGCTGGCCGACTACGCCAACTTCCAGCGCCGCAGCATCCAGAACGAGCGCGACGCCAAGGAGGCCGGCTTGCGTGGCGTGCTGCACAGCGTCATACCCGTCATCGACCACTTCGACATGGCCCTGGGCCAGAACCCCGAGCAGGCGACAACGCAGAGCGTCCTAGCCGGCGTCGGGATGATCAAAGATGAACTCCTCCGCGCCCTGGCCGTGCATGGCGTGAGCATCATCCGCCCGGCCAAGGGGGACGCGTTCGACCCCGTGCGGCACAAAGCGATCGCGCAGCAACCATTGCCGGGCGTGGCCCCCGGTGCGGTGGCGATCCTGACGCGCCCGGGCTTTGCCATCGGCGAGCGGATCGTGCGCCCGGCGGAGGTCGTCGTCGCGCCCGAGCAAACCGGCGACGCACAACCAGGAACCTGACCCATGCCGACCTACGACTACCGCTGCACCAACTGCCGGCACACCTGGGAACTGCTCCAGCCGATGTCGGCCAAGCCGGTCAAACTCTGCCCCGCTTGCGGGCAGAAGACCGCCGAGCGCCTCATAGGCATGGGGGCGGCGGTGGTCTTCAAGGGTGGCGGCTTCTACCAGACCGACTACCGCAGCGAGGGGTATAAAAAAGCCGCCGAGGCCGACAAAAAAGCCTCCGAGCCAGCCACAGCGACTGCAACCCCTGCCACGCCCGCAGCCTCAGAGAGCACATCGCCGCAGACGGGCAAAGCATCCAAGGCCGAGCAATCGCCCCCCGCCACGACACCCACGCCCCCTGTGCCGAGCAAGGCGAGCGAGCGTTCAGAGAGCAAACCGCCGGCAAAGAAGCCAAGCAAGCGCTAGCCCGGGCAGACCAGCACAATCAGACTACCGACGGACGGTCATCAACTGTGCCGCCAGGTTGTCCATCACGCCGGCGTAAGCGACGTTGCTGGCCAAATACCCCTCGGCCTTGGCGCAGGAGTCCAGCCCCTTGGCCAGGCGCTCGGCCCGCGCGCCGTCGCCGGCGCGGGCCGCCGAGAGCATCTGCCGGCGGATGCGGTCGGCGACAAAGCCGATCATCCTGCGACCCCAGAGGCGGTTAGCCGCTTCCTTGCTGGCGTTCTTGTTGTTTTTGACGGCCTCGGTTGTGCGTTCGTCGATGCACCTGCTCATGGCCGGGCCCAGGGCGTTGGCCCGCGCGGGCGCTGCCTCGAGCGCGTCGAGCATCGGCGCAAGGGCCTGGTGCCAGCCGAACAGCCCATGCTCGATGGCCACGATGAGCAACCCCGGCGATCCACCGGCGTAACTCATCAGCCAGACCCGCTGCGCCTCGGGCAGCTCCAGCCCGCGTGCCGAGAGCCACTGCTGCATCGCGTTGTCCGTCAGCGTGCCAAAGCCGACACGCTGGCACCGCGAGCGGACGGTTGTAAACAACCTGTTCTCATCGCTGGTGACCAGGATGATCGCGGTGCCCTCGGGCGGTTCTTCGATCAACTTCAGCAGCGTGTTCTGCCCGCGGGTGTCGATCATCTCCGCCTCGTCGACGACAAAGACCTTCCCGACCGGCGTGCCCGACTGCACGACGCGGGACCGCGCCGCTGGGGCGATCATGAACTCGCGCAGCACTTCCAGCGGGATGTTCGACTGCTTCTGATCGCGTGTCTTGGAGTCGCTGCTGATTAGACCCAGTTCCTTGGTGATGACATGCAAGTCCGGGTGCCGGCCAGCGTGCAGCAGCGTCATCGCCTCGGCGGCCTGTGCCGGGTCCGGCGTGCTTCCCGCCAGAAGTTCAGCGGCAAACGCCCGCGCAGCCGTCATCTTCCCGACACCGAGCGGCCCAGAAAAGATCCACGCGTGGTGCACGCGCCCGCTGGCGATGGACTGCCGGAGCACGCCCACGCCCCGCGCCTGCCCGATGACCGCATCGAGCGACACCGGCGCGGCTTCCGCCGTGGCAACACCACCACCCTCGGGCCTCACCCCGAGCACCTCTTCAACAGGCTTTGCGGCACGCTTGGCCAACGTGCACCAGCGTAGACACCCACACTGGCCGCAGGCTTAGTTTGGCGTTGGCTTGTGCCCCTGGGCCGTGGCCGTCTTGGCCGCGGCGCTCTGGGTGCGGAGCAGCAGCAGCGCCGTCTCCAGTTGCAAGTCGAAGCCTTCGTTGATCAGCCGGTCGGGGTTCGGGTCCCCCAGCGGCTCCTCCCCATCGCGCGGCTTGCGCACAACGCGCCCCTCAGGCGGTGCGTCGGCGTCCAGCCTGAGCGTCAACGCATCGCCGATCTGCTTGGGCAGCATCTCCACGTGCAGCGTCGGCTCAACGCCCCAGCTCTTGGCACCCTCGCGCCTGTGGATCAGTTCACCCCCCGGGAGGTGGTAATACTGCGTCGTCAACTTCATCTGCATGTCCCTGCCCAGCGGCATGACGTTCTGCACGCTCCCCTTGCCAAAGCTCCGGCTGCCCATGACCAACGCAGGAATCTCGTTCAATCGTGAATAGTGCCTGATCGCCCCAGAGACGATCTCGCTGGCCGACGCCGAGCCGTCGTTGATCAGCACAATCACCGGGATGTCCTTGACCAGCTGCCCCTCTGGCTCGGCGCCCTCGGTCTGCTCGCGCTTGCCCCCGGCTGATTCGGTATACACGATCGTCCCCTTGGGGATAAACGTGTTGGAAACGGTAACCGCCTCGTTGAGCAAGCCGCCCGGGTTAAACCGCAGGTCCAAGATCAACCCGCGCAAACCCGCGCCCATCGCCTTGACGGCGTCGTGCAACTCCTGCGTCGTCGTCTCGTTGAAGCCCGAGAGGCGGACATACCCGATCCCCGCGTCGCGGTCGATGAACCAGTCCCAGTCAACATCGGCGTTACCCGTCCGCTTCCAACCCTTGGCCGTGCGGATCGGGATGCGGTTGCGGATCATGTTAAAGACGATCTCCTTGCCGTCGCGGTCCATTGTCATGCTCACCGGCGTGCCCGCCTTGCCGGTGATCTGCTCGATCGCCTGGTCAAGGCCCATGCCCACGGCTGACTTCTCGTTGATCTTCTTGATCAAGTCCCCCGATTGCACGCCCGCCTTTGCCGCCGGTGTTCCCTCGATCGGCTGGACCACTTTGATCAGTTGGCTCTCCTCGTCCATCTGAATCTGTATCCCCACGCCAATAAACGACCCCTCGGTCATCCTGCGGAACCGCGCGACCTGGTCGGGCCAGATGATCTCGCTGAACTCATCGAGCCGGTCAAACGCACCGCTGCCAAACTCGTGCAATATTGCTCCGTCGGGCACCTTGATCGTCCGTGCAGACAACGCCCCAAGCTCGCCGAGCAGCTGGTCAACCTGCAACGGCGTCGGCTGCTGCGCCGGCGCGCTCAACTGGGCAATCTTGCGGTCGATGAACCCCACAAAGTCCGCCAGCGCGGCCTGGTCGTTCAGGCCAGGGAAGACCTCGTCAAGATCGTGCGTTGTTACCAATGTCCGCACGCTCGTCAGACCACCGATGAGCATGTCGCTGGTCTTGCGACGCTCGACGTGCCGCTCGGCCGCACGCTGGAGGGCCGTCACCACGCTCCGCCGGTCAATCCCCCGCAGTTTGTCGGCATAGTTCTCCCCGGTGTCGTTGTAGGGCGGCAGGGGCTTCTTATCCTCCTCGAGCATCTGCCGGGCGCTGCGCAGGTCGTAAAAACGCTTGGGGTTATACAGCCGAAGCATCGTCAGGCGCTCGCTCATCCGACGCCAGTCATGCTTGTACGTCCCCGGCTCCTCCAGCAGCAGGTGCAGACGGGCAAACAACTCGTTGGCCAGAATCCAATCACCCTTTGCCTCCGCATCGCGTGCCGCGGCGTCGGCCTCCTTGATCAAATCCTGCATCTGCGGCTGCGCGAGTAGCGCGTCTCGCTCGCCCGCCTTGGTCAGCATGTGCAGCTCAACGCCCTCCTTGAGGGCGTTGGAGAGGTTCAACGGCGTGTGCTCCTTGGCCAGCAGCTCGGCGATCTTGGCGCTCAACTTCGCCCCCTGCGCCTGCCGCTGCGCCTCACGCTTGGCCAGGTTCGCCTCCAGCTGGGCGTATGCCTGCGCCAATGCCGTGCCCTGCGCATCGCCGGTGCCCTTGAACTGCTCGCCAAGTTGGAGCAGCCCTTCGATGTCGTCCTTCCGCGCCAGGGTCCAGGAGTTGGCCGCCAGTTGCGACAGCGATGCGGGCTTGGGCACGACCACGGCGGGGGGCGCGACGGGCGCTGGCTGGGCACCGGCCCAGGCCGGGGGCAACAGCCCCGCCGAGAGGAAGAGTGCAAACACGACTCGAGCGCGCAACCCTTGGCCGATGTTCATCAGTGTTGTCCCTGCGTGCCCTGCACGCTCAAAGCCCGATCAAAGAGGTGGATCAAACGCAAGCATCACGACCCAAGCCAACCCATCCCGACACGGCACCATCGTGCCAAAGGGTGTACACCCTTGAGGCCCGGGCCGTTGCAAGGAGGATATCGGCCCAGGCCACACCCTGTACGCCGTGCGCGAGAGTTTTCGTTCACCCCAAACCCACCCAGCCCCGCAAAATCAGAACCCAGGATCAGGTCCTAGGGGCACGCCGACGGCCTGAAGGGCACCAAAACCACTATTTGGGCTGCCTAGGTGCATCCGTTGGTGGCCCAGGTGGAGGCGGCGGAGCATCCCCATCCCCACCCTCATAACCCTCCCCTGGCCGGGGACGATCCCGACCCGGCCCTGGCCGAGGGCCTGGCCCGCGCTCCATCGCGCGCAGCAGGAGTTCCATCTTCTCATCGACCGTCTTGGCCCGTGCATTGGCGGCACCGTCGAGCTCACCTTGCAGCCGTTCCAGCCGCTTGCGCACCGCGTCGATCTGCCTACGCTGCATGGCGACGCGTACGTCAAACTGCCGGTCCATCACCTCGCGCAGCGCACTCTTGCTCTTGGCGATCTCCTCTTCGGGCGCTTTCTTGCGCTGCGCCTCGATGACCAGGCGTGAGAGGCGCATGATCTCGATGGTGTTCTTCAGTTCATCAATGCGGACGGCAAACTCCGCCGGGTCGTGCTCGCGCACACCCTCAAGGGCCTTGAGCCGAGCGCCCAGACCATCGACCAGCCGCTCTGCGGCACGGGGGTTGGCCCCCGCCAGTTCGTCGATCTTGGCGATGATCTCCGGGCTGCGCTCGGCGATAAACGCACGCACACGCCGGCGTTCCTCTGCGCTGAGCCGAGGCCCCGGGGTCAAGGGCGGCAGCAGTTCCCCCATCGCCGAGGGCGCGTTTACGCCATCACCACCCGGACCACCTGGACCACCTGGACCACCGGGTCCTTCCGGGCCACCATCGCGGCGCGGGCGCGGTCCCTCGCCACGTCCATCGCCACGGCCCTCGCCACGGCCCTCGCCACGGCCCTCGCCCGGTCCATCATCCCTGCGTGGGTTGCGTGGGCCGCCCTCGCGGATCGCCTCGCGCAAACCCCGCGCAACGGCCCCTGGCTCCTCACCCTTGTCTAAGGCCAACAGCGCCTCGCGCAGCCGGGCCTGCGCCTTGTCGATCTCTCCGAGCCGTCGGTTGATAAAATCCCGCAACTCATCAGCGTCCATCGGTGCCCCATCGCGAGCACCCTCACGCCCCCCCTCACGCTCCCTTGGCGGGGGTTGGTCCGGGCCGCCCGGCTGCCCCGACGCGCCGGCGGGGACCGCAGACCCCACGGCTAGGCCCGCCACCAGCAACAGCCGGGCGATCGAAAATGAGCGGGTGTTTGCAAGCATCATCGCACGACTCCTGCGGGTTGCTTCCAACCCTGGTTGATCCAGCCAACCTGTTACGAGTTTCCATCCTGCTCGATCAAGTCTGAAAAGTTCCACACCCCCCCACCGCCCGCACTCCCACGGATCGCGCTCTCGACCTGCTCGGCCTCGGTCGCCAAATCCCCGATCGACGCCGAGCGGTCCGCGCCCACGCCGTCCATCGCCTCGAGCCCGGCCAAGAGCGTATCAACATCCACGGGCACCACCGCGAGGGCCTGGGGCGAGGGCCTTAGGCCGATCCACGCCACGCTCGCGCACACCATCACCCCGAGCACCAGGCCCGCGTGCCTCAGCCGAGTCATCACACGCCGGGCGTGCACGCGTGGCAGGCGAGGTGCGGGACCCTGCACGCCGCTCTTGACGCCACCAGCAACCACACCCCCGGCAATGATCCCGCGCGTCCCGGCCAGGATCCGCCCTTCCAGCCCCTCCCCCGCCGACGCGCCCTGCGCACGCGCCAGCGCATCGAGCCGCTCGGCGATCCCGCGGGCCTCGTCATCAAGTTGTATGTGCTGGTTCATGTTCATCCTCGCTTCTGCACGCCCAGCGTGCGTGGGTCTTGATCTGGTCCTGCATTCGTCAACATTTCCTTGAGCTTCTTGAGGGCGCGGTGGTGCCTGGCCAGGAGCGTTCCGATCGGTTCATCGAGCAGCTCTGCGATGGCGGCAAAGGGCATCCCGCCCTGGTGCCGAAGCTCGACAACCTGCCTGTCCACCTCGGGCAGCCGGGCCATGGCCGACTGCAAGGCCTCAAGTTCGTCGCTGGCGAGGCCCACGCTTGCCGCCGGCGCCACCGCCGAGCCGGCCATCTCACCATCGCCGCTGGCAAGCCGCCGACCCGCGCTGCGCACCTGGTCGCGCACCCGGTTGACGGCGATGCGAAACAACCACGCCTCAAACCGCCCGCTCTCGGCATAGGCACCCTCCTTCAACTTGGTCGCGACCGTTACAAACACCGACTGGGTTACCTCCTCGGCCAAGTCCCGATCCCGCAACCGGCTCCGGCACAGCGCAAAGACACGCCGGCCGTACAAAGAAACCAGCTCACGCCAGGCACCCTCATCACCCGATGCCGCCCGCGCAAGCAACGCACCAAGCTCGGCGGATTGCTCCACCCAAACCGGCTGGCTCTGCTGATCCGCCAAGTGCTTCATCCAACAGACTCACAAAGGCACAACGACCCGAGCCGGGCAATATTTCCCAAACGCCGAATATCCCTACACCTGTCCAGACCGACGCCGGACTTTGTACGGTATCCTCCCCCATGACCAGAGCCGTTGCCTACACCGTCCGGGCCACCCTCCCATCCGCCCAGATTCAGCAGGCCTATCTCGCCTGGCTCATCGACGGCCACATCGCCGAGGTGATGGCCGTGGGGGCGGCGTCGGCGCAGGTGGTTTCTCTCGATACCGAGCCGGGTGGCCCGATGACCGTCGAGGTCCGCTACACCTTTGCCGACCGCTCGGCACTGGAGCACTACCTTTCCAAGCACGCACCAAGGCTCCGCGCAGCCGGGGGCGAGAAGTTCGGCCCCGACACGGGCGTGCGCTTCCAACGCACCGTCGGCGAGATTTACTGCCAAAGATAACGCAACACCTTGCCAGGGTCGTGGGTACACTCCTTGGCAACCTCAGCAGGCCCGCTCGGTAGTTTTTCTGGTCCATTGAACGCTTTGGACGATTCTCAGTAACTTTCAAGCACCGGCCTAGCAACCACCCCAGCAACAAGATTGGAGCATCGTTGGAGCAGCGGACAGATGAACAGCTTTTAGAGGCTTATCGGGGTGGTGAGGCCTCAACGCTCGAGGTTTTGGTCCGCCGGCATCACGATGACCTGCTCCGGTTTTTGTACCGCCTGACAGGTTCGCGGACCTTGGCCGAGGACGTCTTCCAGGAGGCGTTTTTACAGGTCCACCTCTCGGCGAGCACCTTTGACACATCCCGGCGGTTTAAGCCTTGGCTTTTTACGATCGCGGCGAACAAAGCCCGGGACATGCTGCGTAAGAACGCCCGCCGAAGGGCCTTGGACCTTGATGCACCGGTCAGAGGCTCAGAGGGTGAGGTTACGTTCGTGGACCTCATGGCCATCGAAGGCCCGTCGCCGTCGCAGGCCATGGACGTAACTGAACGGGACGCAAAGGTGCAGCAGGTGGTCTCGGAGTTGCCGTTGTTGATGAGAGAAATTTTGCTCTTGGCCTACTTCCAGAAGATGTCCTATGCGCAGGTCGCCGAAGCACTGGATATCCCGCTGGGGACCGTCAAGAGCCGTTTGCACTCGGCCGTGGCGGCCTTCGCCAAGAAGTGGGAAGCGGCTAACGAGGTCGATGTGTGATGTGAACCTTGACCAGTGATCTGGGTGTGTGGGCCGGTGTGTGGGATTGCAAGAAGGACCGCTGATGAGTCGTGTTTCTGAACCAGATCCCAACCAACCCGACGAAGGGTCTGAACCCTCGGCCCACCTCTGCCCCAAGAGCGACGCCGCGATGCAGGCCCTGGTCGATGCACGCTTTGATCCCGCCGCCGTCCCACCCGAGCACAAGGCCCGCTGCATGCACATCGATGCGCTCCTGGGGCCGCTGAACGAGTGCCTGCACCCCAAGGAGAGCGCCGAGACGCTCTGGGCCAAGACCATCATCCGCCTGCGCGGGCAAGCGGCCAACCAAGCAGCCAACCAAAGGGGCGACGTGCCCTTGGCGCAGCTCTGCCCCGACGATGACGGTGCACTCGAACTGCTCGTAAGCGAGCACTTTGAGACTCGGCACATCACCCAGGCGATGCGCCCGCGTGCCGAGCGGATCAGCGCACTGCTCAAGGGGCTTGACCAGCCCAGCGTGCCGATCACCGATGCCGGGCGCGATGAACTTGTCTCCCGCGTGCTGACTGCGGTGCAGGCGCAGCGAACGCTGGCCTCCTCGCGTGTGCATATCCACGAGGCAAGCCCGCGTGGCGGCCGGCACCTGCGGTTTATCGACCTGTCGAGCATCGCCGCGTTGTTCGTCGTCGGTGCCGCGCTGCTCTGGCCGACTGTCAGCGCGATGCGCCAGCGTGCGATGCAGGTGGCTGGTGCTTCGCGGATGGGGTCGGTCGGCTCGGCGGTCGGGCAGTATGCCCTGGACCACAACGCCGCGCTGCCAATGGCCTCCGCCTCCCTGGCCGGGCGGACGTGGTGGAACGTCGGCAAGCCTGAAGAATCCAACTCGGCGAACCTCTTTACCCTCCGCCGGACGGGGTACGCCAGCCTCGAACAACTCGCCTCACCTGGCAACGCCAAGGCTCAGGGCCTGGCGCTCCCGCCTGATGCGTGGGACTGGCCCGACCTCGAGTGCGTCAGTTATTCTTACCAGAACCAGTTTGCCACACAGCGCCGGTGCATGAACGACCGGGCGGTTGGCTTTATCATCCTGGCCGACAAATCACCCGTGGCCCTGCGTGCCTGGCGCGGCGAGCTGGTCGTCTACGCCGATGAAAACTCGCCCAACTTCGCCGGGCGCGGGCAGAACGTCCTGCACTCTGATGGCCAGGTCGTCTGGCTGCAAACACCCTCCACGGCCAGCGGGGACGACCTCTGGCTCCCCGCCAGCATCGAGCGCGGCATCAAGGCTGCCCAGCGCAAGGGTCAAGGCCAATCCCAGGCCCAGGGCAACCACGAGATGCCCTGCCAAGCCCTCCGCGGCGTCGAGCAGCCCGAGACCATCAACGACACCTTCCTCTGCCCGTAACCAATCCCCCTGGTGCAGGTTTTCAACCTGCCCGCGAGCTCGGGCCGGTCAAGGAGTTGAACTCCAGAGGTGCTATCAACCGCCGCGTTGGTGGTGTTCAAGAAATAAACGTTCGCGGCTTGGGCACCCAATACAGTCAACGCAAGCGTAGAAAACAGAGCGGCAAAGACGGGGACATGGCGAGAGCTCCTCAATGCGCCCGACCGGAGTAAACCTGCGACAGGGATAGCTCTCTACCTGTTCGGCGTGAGCACACCCGACGATTGTGCATCGTGCAAGCGAAGTTCGCATAAAAATCGTGCCCGGGGCGTGCCCAGTTTGCGGGGGGCAGCCTGATAGCACGTCGGCCGATAACCCAATAGTCCTGGGCTCAAACCCCGGCCCCGCTATATGCATAACCCCCGGGTCGCGAGGCTCGGGGGTTGTCGTTTTTGCCAGTTGCACGCGGCGACTGCACCTCACGAAACGACCACGGCCCGGGCGTGTGCCCGGGCCGTGGAGGATTGAACTTAGGGTGTGCGGTCAGAGCCGCCCGAACTCAGCGGCGGCGACGCGCGGCGAGCAGGCCGCCGAGGCCGAGCAATACCGCGGTGCCGGGGGTGGGGATGATCACGAAGTCCGCCGAGACGAACATGCCGAAGACGTTGTCGTCGTCGGACGGATTGAGCGTGTTCAGCTCCACCCAGGTATCGCCGAGGGAGATAAACGGGTTGGCATCGACCACGTTGCCAAGCGCGAGGTTGTAGAGCTCGTCGTCGGGATTCGGGTTGGGCTCGAGCGGACTCGGATTCGCGAACGGGTCTACGTTGGCCGGATTGTCGCCTATACCGCCGACAGTGATCAGGTTTCCGTTCGCAGAGGTCTGGCCCGAGATCCTATCGTCGGCCCCGCCGGCACTGGAGGACAGGCGACGAGCATTCGGATTGCTGCTCGTGCGCACATCGATCAGGGAGAATTGAGGGGCCCCGCGGGCCGGTTGAACGCTGAAGCTCGACGCGAGCGACATGAGCATGTTTCCACCACTGTAAGGATTCGCCAAGTTGAACCGCGTGACGCCGCCGGTCGTCGCGAGCTCCCCGTCGTAGATGAGCGCGGAGCGCCCTTGCGTGGACGCATTGCTGTAGGCGACCACCAGCACGGATCCGTCGTGGTCGCCGTGCTCCTGAAGGTTGAAGTTGTACAGGCCACCGGGGCCGCCATCGACCACCGAGCGGACGACGCTCGTCACGTCGTACCGAATGGTCGTCGCAGGGTTCCTGTTCGGGCCAAGAAGCGTGCCACCGCTCGGATTGAACCGCGTGCCGTTGAATGTCGTCGAATCGACCGTAGAGCGGTTCCAAATGCTCGCGGTGTACAGATATGCTCCGAGCACCTGAGAGCCAACAGGCACGTTGGCCTGCACCTGTCCGCTTCCGGCGCCCAGCGTGCCAAGCCCGTCTATGCTGAGATCAGCGTTAACGAAGTATTGACTGAGACGAAGGTCGCCAAAGGCCGGGAAAGTCGCAAGAGCCAACGCACCGACAGCAACCCAAATCTTCATACTCTCTCCTCTGCCGCCCTTCGGCGGCGATGTTTGCTGGCGACTCGCGCACGGCACCAGCCGTGCGCGGAGAAAATCCGCCACGGAACTATACGCGGCCCACCCTGCCCTGTCAATCCAAACTCCGAAAGAATTGTTGCTGGCAAGAGGGGAAATTCCGGTTGGAGCGGTCGGCTGGCCGAATCGAGGCCAATCCGGGTTATCGGATGCAACTTGCGGATGGGCGTCGTGGTCTTCGTGAGAGGCCTCGGCATCTTGTCGACGTCTCGACTTCTCGCTCTGGCGAGCAACTGGGTGAACAACTCCGTTCCGGGCCGGTTGATCAACGACTACGGCCCGAGCGTGTGCCCGGGCCGTGGAGGATTAAACTCATGTTGCGAGGTCAGTGTCGGACAAACTCAGCGGCGACGTCTCGCGGCGACGAGGCCGCCGAGGCCCAGCAGCGCGGCTACGCCGGGGGTGGGGATCAGCGTGTAAGTGAAGTTCGAGACCGTTGCACTCGCAACTTCAGAAACCCCGTTGACTTCGATGCTCATTCCAGCGATCTCGCTCAGGTCAAAGTCGGGACCAATGGTAGCGACGCTGAAGTTCAGGGTCTGGGTGCCGGTGCCGGACACAGACACGGGCGAACCAAGCTGAATGAGATCATAGCCATTCGCATCAAAGAGGTACCAGTTCAACCGGACTTGGCCGGTCACGGCGATGTCGAAAGACAGCGACGCGATCCCTGAGAGATCGATCGTCGAGCCGGCACTGTTCTGCCGATAGCCGAGCTTGGCGATGCCATCTGGGTTGGTGAAGGCGAACGTCCACGCGCCACTCCCGACGGAGGCGGTTGAGTTATTGAACCGCTGGACCCGCCGCTCCGCAAAGAGCGAACCGGGGATGCTTGACCAAGGCGCGCCAGCACCGCCGCCAGCCTGCGCGGTCGTGAACGAATCCACAATACCCGCCTGCGCAAAGCCCGCGATGGCCGCGAGGGCCAACGCACCGATAGCGATAGAAGTCTTCATACTCTCTCCTTCTGCCACCCTTCGGCGGCGATATTTGTCTGCGGATCACGCACGGCGACAGCCGAGCGTTAGGAAAATCCGAACAAGGAAAATAATACGCTGGACCCGGCCCCCCGTCAACCCAAAATCCGTATAAAATTGTCCCTTGGTAAGATGGGCAACTCCGATTGGAGCGGCCGGCTGGCCGAATCGAGACCAATCCGGGTTATCGGGTGCGACGCTGCGGATGGGCGACGCGGTCTTCGTGAGTGGCTTTTGCATCCTGTCAACTTCTGGACTTCTCGCTTTGGCGAACGGCTGGTTGGACAACTCTGTTCTGAGCGGGCTGATCAACGACCACGGCCCGATCGTGTGCCTAGGCCGTGGAGGAATGAACCCAAGGTGTGCGGTCAAAGCCGGGCAAACTCAACAGCGGCAACGGGCCGAAGCAAAGCCGGCGAGGGCAAGCAGCCGGCGGCAGCCGCGCCGAGGACAACAAGTTGACCCTTCGACGGTTGTCGCCGGGGGACGGCATCCGCTCGTTCTGTCTTTGGTTCTCCGAAACGGACGTCGTCAGACTACCCCCCCGCCTCTCTTTGCCAGGCCCGTTGCGAGAGCAGCCGGCCCCTTGGTTTTCAGGGCAACCTTCACGTTGGGCCGCCGAGAGGCCTCCACGGCGTTTTCGCATCTTGCCACGATGAGCTCAGAGGATTCTCCCGGCAGAGCATGCGTCAGGCCTTGGACAAGTTGCTCTTGCATCGTTGAATCAGAACTCCGTTTCCTTGAGGATGAAGGAGGCTTGGCGATCCTGCGAACGTGCGTGCACCCAAGGCCCTGGCCATGGCCTGCACGCCGCCCCCTGATACACTCCGTCAGCGTGCCCACCCCGGCACGCCCGGAGCACTCTGTCATGGTCAAGCTCAACCGCATCTACACCAAAACCGGCGACACCGGGAGCACCGGCCTGGGCGATGGCCAGCGCGTCCGCAAGGACGACCCGCGCGTCGAGGCCTACGGCACCGTTGACGAGGCCAACGCCCAGCTCGGCGTCGCCCTCGTCATCGCCGCGCAGGCCGTACCGGGCACGCTCACCTCCCGCATCGCCGACCTGCTCCGATCGATCCAGCACGACCTCTTTGACGTCGGCGCCGACCTCTGCTGCCCGATCCTCAAGGAGGAGGCCGCGGGCAAACGCCTCCGCATCACCGCCGCGCAGACCAAACGCCTCGAAGACGCCATCGACGCGCACAACGACCACCTCGCCCCGCTGAACTCCTTCATCCTGCCCGGCGGCTCCCCCCTGGCCGCGGCGTTGCACGTCGCCCGCACCGCCGCCCGGCGTGCCGAGCGCCTGACCGTAACCCTCCACGAGGCCGACAAGCACCGCACCAACCCCGAGGCGATCCGCTACCTCAACCGCCTGAGCGACCTGCTCTTTGTCCTCGCCCGCGTCGCCAACGAGAACGGCGCGGGGGACATCCTCTGGGTCCCGGGCGTCAACCGCCCGAACGCCAAGCAGTAAGTGGTGGCACCGGCCAGCCCGGCACGAGCAAACCATGGCCGCCGCCCCCATCCATGACGACTTCCGCTTCGAGTACGACCAGGTGCAGCGTGCACGCCTGCGCCGGCGCGTGCAGTGGTACGCCGGGGTGCTCATCGCCCTGAGACTCATCTCGCTGCTGGTGATGACCCTGAACGTGCTCAGCCAGGAGCAGGTTCACACCCCGTCGATCGCGCTGCTCGTATCGTTCGGCAGCAGCGCCTTTGCGATCTTCGCCTACGGGTGGGTCTTTGTCGACGCCTGGCAGACCGACCGACCGCGACAGGCCCAGCTGCGCGTGCTGCGCTGGGTGCTCATCGCCACCACCATCCTGAGCACGCTTGTCTCGCTGCTGGTGGCCTACCTCATCAGCCCCGTCGAGCAGGACCCATCACAACTGGGGGTCTGGTCCTCCTGGCGCAATGCGTTGCTCTTTGCCGGCCTGCAGATGTTCACGGTCTTCCAGGTCCACTTCATCGCGTGCGTCTTCCTCCCCTGGTCGCCACGCGAATCGGTGCGCCCGATGTTCCCCGTCCTGGGCCTGACAACCGGCTGCCTCTTGGTGCTGGCGTTCCTGGTCGGGTTTGCCGGCAGCAAGCCGACGGCCCCCTGGGTAACCATCCCCGCCGCCTTGATCCTGTCAATCGGCTGCGTCGCCGCGTTGCTCCCCGGCATCGCCGTCAGCTGGTGGAAATCCAGCCGGTTCGCCCGCGACTTCCTGATACAGCACCTCCGCCGCGGCTACACCGACATCCGCCGCGAGATGACCGACGCCCAGCGCATCCACGAGAACCTCTTCCCCCGCCCCGAGCAGCGTGGCGGCCTGCAACTCGACTACCGCTACGCACCCATGCGCGCCATCGGCGGCGATTACCTCTACGCCAAGTTCATCAACGGGCAAATCCTGGGCGCCCTCCGCACAGGCGAACTGCCCGACGGAACCGGCACACAACCACCCGACATCGAGCCATGCGAACTCGTCCTCATCCTGGACGTCTGCGGCCACGGCATATCCGCCGCGCTGACCGTCAACCGCCTGCACGGTGAACTCGAACGCCAACTCGCCGAGCAGCCCAACATCACCCCGGCCGAGCTGCTCTGCGCCCTCAACCGATACGTCTACCTCACCCTCGCGCACCACTCGATCTTTGTTACCGCCGTCGCCTTCCGCGTCAGCGAATCGACCGACCGCCTGCACTACGCCAGCGCGGGGCACCCCCCGGCAATCGTCCTACGCCCCGACGCCCCGGCCGAGTTGCTCGCCCCCACCGCCATGGTCCTGGGCGTCGACCGCGACCTCATGATCGAGGACCAGAACGCCTCGGTCCCCTTCCGCCCGGGCGACACGCTCATCGCCTACACCGACGGCGCTACCGAAGCACGCAACGTCCAGGGCGAAATACTGAGCACCAACGGCCTCTCAGACCTCGCCCAGGCCAGCGTCGGGGCCAGGAAGCCCCAGCCCGCACCCCGGCCAACGCCCCAGACCGCACCGCCACACTCGCCGGGCGTCTGCACGCGCCTCATGTCCGCGATCAACCAGCACCGCTTCGGCCCACCGACCGACGACACGCTGATCGTGCACGTCTGCCGGGCATCCACCCCCGCCAGCACGCCCCCGCACGCGCCCGCCCCGCGACCAATACCGGCTACTCAAACCGCAGGTGCTTGACGCTCTCGCCGCTGTCGCGCAGGTCTGCCAAAGCGTCGATACCGATCTCCAACTGCTTGAGCACATGCTCGCGCGTCACCGCCGCATCACTCGCGGCCGTCTTCACCCCCTCGGGCGTCATCGGCATGTCGCTCACCAGCAGCAACGCCCCCTTGGGGATGTGGTTGACAAACCCCACAATAAAAATCGTCGCCGTCTCCATATCAATCGCCTCGGCACGGATCAGACGCAGATAGTCCTTGAACGGCTCGTCATGCTCCCACACACGCCGGTTGGTCGTATACACCGTCCCCGTGAAGTAATCACAATCATGCTCGATGATCGACTGGCTCACCGCCCGCTGGAGCCGAAAACTCGGCAGCGCGGGCACCTCACGCGGCAAGTAATCATCGCTCGCCCCCTCACCGCGGATCGCCGCGATCGGGAGAACAAAGTCCCCCACCTGCGCCTTCTTCAGACCGCCGCACTTGCCCAGAAAGAGCACCGCCTTGGGCTCGACGGCCGACAGCAGGTCCATGCACGTCGCGGCCATCGCGCTGCCCATGCCAAAGTTGAGCATCGTGATGTTCTCTGCCGTTGCCGACTGCATCGGCCGGTCGCGCCCCAGCACCGGCACCCCGAACCGCTCGGCAAAGCGGTCCACATAATCCGTGAAGTTCGAGAGCAAAATATACTGCCCAAAGTCCTCCAGCCGGCGGCCCGTGTACCTCGGCAACCAGTCGCGGACGATCTCATCCTTGGTCCGGAGCATGCCCACAGCGTACGGCAGCAGACCCGCCCACGCCGACTACGGATCGCCAATCTTGCTCGCACAGAACCCCTCCCCCGAGCAAGTGGGCAGGGGTGGGGTTGGCAACTTCGGACACACGGCAATCACTGGCGACCATATCAAGAGGGTGTTTCAGAAATCAAAAACCACGGGCTAGAAGCCCCTGCCACCCGGTTCAGAAACAGCCTCTAGCACCCACCCTCGCCGCCCACCAGCCGCTTGCTCAGCACCAAACTGTTGTAATTCGTATACGGCCACTTCCACACACCCACCACCCGGTACCCACGACGCAAGTAGTAATCACGCAGCCCATGGTCCGGCTCGGCCATCGACAACGCCAGTTCCGTGCTCCCAAGCTCAACCGCCCGCGCCTCCACCGTGCCAAGCAACTTCCCACCCACGCCCGCGCCCTGCAACCACGGGTCCACCGCAAACTGGCTAAACGCCAACACGCCCGCACGCATAAAAAACGGCGGCCCCTCATCCGGCTCCTTCTCGGCCAGGATAATCACCCCCACAATCTGCTCACCTGCCTCCGCCGACAAAGTGCCCGCCCCCGGCACGCACACAGCGATATAGCACTCACCGCTTGATAGACGCCGGAGCGTAACCTGCTCATCCTGCCGGCCCGCGAGCGGCCGTAGACCCATCCCCACCTGCTTGGCATACGCCCGGTGCAAGAGAGCCGTTACCTGCCCAACCCCATCGCCGGGCGTCCAGCGCCGAACAACCACCCCCGGGGCGTCCTTGCCGTGCGCATGTGCCCGGGCTGGTTGAGGTGATGTCAACAACGCCAAGAGTACGCGCTCCCAGCCGGATGGCGCCGGCTTCCAGCCGGGTGGCGCCGGCTTCCAGCCGGGTGGCGCGGGCTTCCAGCCGGTGGCGCGGGCTTCCAGCCGGTGGCGCGGGCTTCCAGCCGGTGGCGCGGGCTTCCAGCCCGCGCTCCAACACCCCCATCAATCATCCTTGATCCCAATCGCACGGTGCCCCTTCTCGCGCAGCTCGGCTACAGCCTTGATGTCCGCGCTGGCCGCCTCAACATTGCCCTCGATGATGTTCTGCTCGCACACCAGCAGCCGCTGCAGCACGGCGATGAGATTGACACGGTTCGCAACCTTTATCGCCGACCGCTCGGCATCGTCCTTCGCCCTGTCGAGCACATCACCCGGCACCGGCGCACTCTTGGCCCACAAGCACGCACGCTGCATCTCGCTGACAAGCCGGAGCGCCTCCTCCTTCTTGCTCGCATCGCCGACAATCCCCCGCAGCGCCTTCAGCGACCGGCCCATCGTCTTCATCGCCCCCTCAACGCTCGAAGGCTCACCCCGCGCCGGCGGCGCCTTGCTCCCCGGTTCACGCGCCATCGCCACCAGCCCGACCCCGGCAACCGCCAGCACCACCAGCATCAATCCGAGCCGGCCCTTGAACGTCCCGCAACTGCTCATCATCGATCTCCTCAACCTTTCACTGCTCTCTTATCAGAACCCCTCCCCGAAGGGGAGAGGCAGCGGTGGGGTTGCTTGACCCCAAAGGCACCAGTAAACGCTGACAAACCAACCCAACCACCACCCTCACGAATATGAACTCATCGGCGGGCACGTACACACCAGGTTCCTGTCCCCATACGGATTATCCACTCGCGAAACAGGCGGCCAGAACTTCGCCGCCCGCAGCCACGCCGCCGGGTACGCCGCCTTCTCCCGCCCATACGCCCGCTCCCACACATCCGCACCGACCACCTCCTGCGTGTGCGGCGCGTGCTTGAGCACGTTGTTGCTCTTGTCCGCCTTGCCCGTGGCGACCTCCTCGATCTCACGACCGATGCCGATCATCGCATCGCAGAACCGGTCCAGCTCCGCACGGTCCTCGCTCTCCGTCGGCTCGATCATCAAGGTCCCGGCCACGGGCCAGCTCATCGTCGGGCCGTGGAACCCATAGTCCTGCAACCGCTTGGCAATGTCGTCCACGCTCACGCCCGCGCGTGCGTTCGCACCGCGCACATCCAAGATAAACTCGTGCGCGCACAACCCCGACTTGCCCCTAAACAGCACCGGGAAGTGCCCCTCCAGACGCTTGGCCATGTAGTTGGCGTTCAGGCACGCCACCTGCGTCGCCCGCCGAAGGCCCTCGGCACCCATCATCGCAATATACATCCAGCTGATCGTCAAAATACTCGGCGAGCCAAACGGCGCCGCCGAAACAGGCCCCGTTGCGCTCCTGCCACCACCCGCCTCCCGATTCACCTTGCTCTGGCCCGCAAACGGCGACGCCACCGGGTGCCCGGCCATGAACGGCGCAAGGTGCCTCTTCATACAGATCGGCCCCATCCCAGGCCCACCACCGCCGTGCGGGATGCAAAAGGTCTTGTGCAAGTTCAGGTGGCAAACGTCCGCCCCGATCACGCCCGGGCTGGTCAGCCCGACCTGCGCGTTCATGTTCGCACCGTCCATATACACCTGCCCGCCCGCCTCGTGCACAAGCCGGCAGATCTCCTTGATCGACTCCTCAAACACGCCATACGTGCTCGGATACGTAACCATCAGCGCACCAAGGTTGGCCTTGTGCTCGTCGATCTTTGCCCGCAGGTCCGCCAGGTCGATGTCCCCCTGCGCATCGTTCTTGACGGGCACAACCCGCATCCCCGCGATCACCGCCGATGCAGGGTTCGTGCCGTGCGCAGAATCCGGGATCAAGCAAACATCGCGGTGGTGCTCGCCACGCGAGTGGTGATACGCCCGTATCACCAGCAGCCCGGCATACTCACCCTGGCTCCCCGCGTTGGGCTGCAAACTCACCGCATCAAAGCCCGTGATCTCCGCCAGCCACGCCTCAAGGTCCTGGAACAACCGCGCATACCCCTTGGCCTGCGCCGCCGGGGCGAACGGGTGCATCCGCCCAAACTCCGGCCACGTAACCGGGGTCATCTCACTGGTCGCGTTCAGTTTCATCGTGCACGAGCCCAGCGGGATCATGCTCTGCGCCAGCGACAAGTCGCGCCCCATCAGCCGGAAGATGTACCGCAGCATCTCATGCTCAGAATGGTGCGTGTTGAAAACCGGGTGCGTCAGGAACGCGCTCGCACGCGCAAAAACCCCCGGCACCGGCACCACGCCCTTGCCCAGCAGCGCGTCGATATCCTCGCGCCCCGAACCGCCAAAGGCCGCCAGCACCCCCTGCACGCACGCGCGGTCGGTCGTCTCGTCGCAAGAAATCCCCAGACTCCCATCCCCAAAGTCGCGAAGGTTGATCCCGCGCTCCGCCGCCGCGGCCAGCACAACCCCGGCACTCTTGCCCACGGGCCGCACACGCAGCGTGTCAAAGACCAGATCATCATCGCTGATCTGGTGCCCCTGCTTGCGCAGGCCGGCCCGGAGCGCGTGCGCATACGCCCGCACCCTCTGGGCAATCCGCACCAGCCCACTGGGCCCGTGATACGCCGCATACATCCCCGCGCAGATCGCCAGCAGCGCCTGGGACGTGCAGATATTGCTCGTCGCCTTGTCGCGCTTGATGTGCTGCTCGCGCGTCTGGATCGCCATCCGCAACGCGGGCTTCCCCTGCGCATCCCGGCTCACACCGATGATCCGCCCGGGCATCTTCCGCGCGTGCTCGGCCCGCGTGGCAATAAACGCCGCGTGCGGCCCCCCGAACCCCATCGGCACCCCGAACCGCTGCGCCGAACCCACCGCCACATCCGCCCCCCACTCCCCAGGGGGCGTCAACAGCGTCAGCGCCAACAGGTCCGTCGCCGCAACCACCACCACCCCAGCACCCTTGGCCCGCGCGCACAACTCTCGATAGCACTCCACACGCCCGTCGCTGGTTGGATACTGCACGATCAACCCGCAGACATCCGCATCGAGCTTCATCTCGCCCGGCGAAGAGACCCGCACCGTCAGCCCCATGCTCTCCGCACGCGTCTGCACCACCGCGATCGTCTGCGGGTGGCAGTCGTCGGCAACCAAAAACGCCGGCTTCTCATGGTTCCCGATCGCGTAACACATCGCCATCGCCTCCGCCGCCGCCGTCCCCTCATCCAACAGCGACGCGCCCGCCAACGGCAACCCCGTCAGGTCGCTGACCATCGTCTGGAAGTTCAGCAGCGCCTCCAACCTCCCCTGCGCGATCTCCGCCTGATACGGCGTGTACTGCGTGTACCACCCCGGGTTCTCAATAATGTTCCTCAGAATCACCCCAGGCGTGATCGTGTCAAAGTAACCCATCCCGATCATCGACCGCGCAACCACATTCCCCCCCGCGATCTCCTTCAACCGCGCCAACGCCTCACTCTCAGTCAACGCCACGGGCAGGTTCATCGCCGACCGATTCCGAATCCCCTCGGGCACCACCGCATCCGTAAACGACTCGATGTCATTAAACCCCACCACCGCAAGCATCTCGGCGATCTCATCAGCACCCGGCCCGATGTGCCGATGCGCAAAGGTATCCGAAGCATCTAAAATCGAACCCGCACCCCCACTACCGCCCGTCGGCGCTGAAGGCGGAGCACCCACCACCGGCGCAGCTGCGCCCATGCTGTGCGTGTGGACCGGGGTTGAAGATCGCGTCATGGTCATGGTTGTCCCGCCTCAAAGGCGATGCGGTCGAGCGAATCGCCGGGTGTGTGAATAAACATCGAGAACAGGCAATAGTAGCGGCCGCCGCCCGCACTTTGCACACCCAAACCACACCCAACGCCCTCCCACCTACCCTGCACCGCACACGCACCGCACGCACAGCACGGACCCACCCATGCCCAACCACACCCCCCTCTTTAAACGACTGGGCCTCGTCAACCACCCACGCTTTGTCGCCAAGCCACCCGCCCAACCCGGCACCACCATCATCACCTCCCATAACCCCGCTACAGGACAAACCCTCGCCGGCGTCCGTGCCGATACCCGCGCTTCCTACGCACGAACCCTCGATACCGCCGAGCGTGCCTTCCGGTCCTGGCGCTCCGTCCCCGCGCCCGTCCGCGGCCAGCTCATCCGCGCCCTCGGCGACGCCTTCCGCGCCCACAAAGCCGACCTGGGCATGCTCGTCAGCCTTGAAGTCGGCAAGATCATCGCCGAGGGCCAGGGCGAAATCCAAGAGATCGTCGATATCGCCGACTTCGCCGTCGGCCTCTCCAGGCAACTGCCAGGCCACGTCTTCCCAAGCGAACGCGCCGGGCACCGCATCATCGAGCAGTGGCTCCCACTCGGGCCAATCGGCGTCATCTCGGCCTTCAACTTCCCCGCCGCCGTCTGGGCCTGGAACGCCACACTCGCCGCCGTCTGTGGCAACCCAATCATCTGGAAGCCCAGCCTCCTCGCACCCCTGACCGCACTCGCCTGCAACGCCATCGCCACCCGCGTCGCCGCCGACCACGGCCACCCCGACATCTTCCAACTCCTCCTCGGCACCGACGAAGAAATCGCCAAGCCACTCGTCGCCGACAAACGCCTGCCCCTCATCAGCGCCACCGGCAGCACACGCATGGGCCGCGCCGTCGGACAGGCCGTCGCCGCTCGCCTCGGGCGCTCCCTCCTCGAGCTCGGCGGCAACAACGCCGTCATCCTCGCCCCCGACGCCGACCTCAAACTCGCCATCCCCTCCATCGTCTTCGGCGCCGTCGGCACCGCCGGCCAACGCTGCACCACCACACGCCGGCTCATCGTCCACGAAAAACTCGCCAACAAAGTCTGCACCAGCCTCGTCAACGCCTACGCCCAGGTCATGACCAAAATCGGCGACCCGACCCGCCCAGGCACACTCGTCGGCCCACTGATCAACGCCCACGCCGTCGCTTCCTTCGAGCACGCTGTCGCCGCCGCGCGGGCGCAAGGGGGCACCATCCTCGCCGGCGGCGCACGCGTCAAACGCCCAAGCCTCAAAGGTGGCCACTACGTCCAGCCCACCATCATCCGCGCCCCGGCGACCAACAAACTCCCCATCGCCCAGGAAGAAACCTTCGCACCCATCCTCTACATCTTCACCTACAAAACCACACAGCAGGCCATCGATATACAGAACAGCGTCCCCGTTGGCCTCTCCAGCGCGATGTTCACCGAGAGCTACCGCACCGCCGAGGCCTTCCTCAACAACGACGGCTCCGGATCCGATTGCGGCATCGCCAACATCAACTGCGGCACCAGCGGCGCCGAAATCGGCGGCGCATTCGGCGGCGAAAAAGAGACCGGCGGCGGACGAGAGTCCGGCTCCGACTCCTGGAAAATCTACATGCGCCGACAAACCTCCACACTCAACTTCTCAGGCTCCATCCAACTCGCACAAGGGATCACGTTTCAGTAACGATTCTCCCACGATCGCGGCCTCAAACACGGCCCTGAAGAGGTTCGCGGAGGGGGCGGAGGTCAGCGGAGGAACGCGGAGAAATGCTGGAGTTACAACGAAGGGAACAACTGGCCCGCGCACGCAAGGGCCGTGTTTTCAACAGACGTGGCAGGGTGCCCATGAGTGCGGACCAAAACCTCTTCTCCGCGTCCCTCCGCAATACTCCGCCCCCTCCGCGAACCTCTTACTACCCCCCAAACGCCAGCACACTCGCCACCGACACCACCTTCGTGTGCGAAATCGAAACGCTCCACCCGGCGATCCCGCGCTCCCGCGCAATCTCCCCCGCCCGTCCACTGATCACCAACTCAGGCCGGCCCGATGCCTGCGTGTGCAACGCCACGTCCTGCCAGGTGATCCCGCACGAAAGCCCCGTACCCAAGGCCTTCAACGCCGCCTCCTTGGCCGCGAACCTTGCCGCCAGCCGCTGGTCCAGCCTCGAGTCCTCGGCACAATCCTCCAACTCCCGCGCTGTGAACACCCGCTCTAAAAACCGCCCCCCGTGCTCGGCACGCATCCGCCCCACACGCGCAACCTCGATGATGTCCACGCCATGACCAAACACACGCATCCCCCATTCTTGCCCACCCGCAACCGCCACGCTCACCGCCACGCTCACCCCCACGCCCACCCCCACGCCGATCTACCCTTGCACATGCTCACCATCAACGTCCGCTACGCCGGCAACAAAAAGTGCGACCTCACCCACCCCGAGGGCCCCACGATCCGCACCGACGCCCCCAAAGACATCGGCGGCGACGCCACCGCCTTCTCACCGACCGACCTCGTCGCCGCGGGCCTCGCATCGTGCATACTCACCACCATCGCCATCGTCGCCGAACGCCTCGGCACCAGCATCGCCGGCGCCACCGCGAGCGTCGAAAAACACATGACCACCCCGCCCGCACCCCGCCGCATCGGCCGCCTCCCCGTCCTCATCAAACTCCCCGCCTCGGTCCCCGCCGACCTCCGCGAACGCCTCGAACGCGCCGGCCACACCTGCCCCGTCCACGCCAGCCTCCACCCCGATATCGACGCGCCAATCCACTACGAGTACGTTTAGCACACGAGTAGTTTGCATCCAACCCCTCCCCCGAGGGGAAGATTATCAAATGGTCAAATAACCAAATAACCAAATTACCAAATCGCCAAATGAACTGTCCCATTTGGCTATTTGGCAATTTGTCTATCCCTCCCCCTCACAGCGACGGCAGCTTGTTCAACGCATTCATCGCCGCCACCTTGTAGCACTCGGCCAGCGTCGGGTAGTTGAACACCGTGTTCACAAAGTACTCCACCGTCCCCTTAAACGCCATCACCGCCTGCCCGATGTGCACCAGCTCCGTCGCGTTGGTCCCGATGGCGTGCACGCCCAAAATCGCGTGCGACTCCTGGTGCACCAGCAGCTTGAGCATCCCCGTCGTGTCCCCCAGCAACTGCCCACGTGCAATCTCCCGGTAATGCGCAACACCCGATTCAAACGGCACGCCCTCAGCCGTCAGACGCTCCTCCGTCCAACCCACCATCGAAATCTCCGGCACCGAGTAAATCCCATAAGGCACCAAATCCAGATACCCCTCGTGCGACCGCCCAAACATGTGCATCGCCGCGATCCGCCCCTGCTCCATGCTCGTGCTCGCCAAGGCCGGGAAACCGATCACGTCCCCAACCGCATAAATATTCGGCACCTTCGTCTGATACTCCCCGTTGACGACGATCCGCCCCCGATTGTCCGTATCCAACCCCGCCGCCGCCAGGTTCAACCCCGCCGTCGAACCCTGCCGGCCCACGCAATACAGCAGGCAATCGGCCGTGATCGACTTGCCCGACTCCAGCAACGCCTCGACCATCCTCCCGTCGCTCGCGCGCGACCCCGCCGGCGCATCGACCAACTTGATCGTCGCCACCTTCTCCCCCAGCCGCAGTGTGCACCCGCTGTTACGCAACTGATACTGCAACGCCTCGCCGATCTCCGCATCGATAAAGTCCAGCAGGCGGCTGCGACCTTCCACGATGGTCATCCGCACCCCCAGCATCGCCAGCATGCTGGCGTACTCCGTCCCGATCACGCCACCGCCGACGACGATCATGCTCTTGGGCAGCTGCGACATCCCCAGCACATCATCGCTGGTAATCACATCATCCCGATTAAACGGCACGCCCGCAGGCTTCGACGGCGCGGTCCCCACCGCGATCACCACGTGCTCGGCATAAATCGTCTCGACGCCCCGCGGGCCGTCCGCCTGCACCGTGTTGGCATCGATAAACGACCCGTGCCCGTTGACCACGTCGATCCCGTTGCTCAGAAAGTGCCCACGCACCAGCGCAACCTCCGCCGCGATCACTCGGTTGCACGCCCCCATCAACTCACCGAGCCGGTTCGGCCCGCTCAACGCCTCCTCAACCCTCGGCATCAAAATCCGAACCCCCGTCACCGCCATCACCGCCTCGCGCAACGCCTTGCTCGGGATCGTCCCCGTGTTGATCGCCACACCCCCCACCACGTCCATCTTTTCAACAACACAAACACTCTTCCCCAACTTTGCGGCCTGTATAGCCGCCTTCTGCCCCCCAGGCCCCGAACCAATCACGCAAAGATCAACGTGGCGCATACAAAAGCCTATCGACCCGCCAAGCCACCCACCTTGAAGCCTTCACCGCAAGACCCCACAACCCACACCCCTCTAACCTACTCCGTGCCCCACCCCCCCGGCAGCATCATCCAGTTCCCCCAACACCCGCTCAAGCGGGTCATGCCGCTCGTGATGCTCATCTCTATCCTGGCCATACCGGCATGGTTCATCTGGCTCAAGGTGCTGTCGGAAACAACCCTCGGCCAGAGCCTCTGGTCCGTCTACCGATCCACCCAAAAACAGACGGCTACGCCCGGCACTGAGACCACGATCATCACTATTGCACTGTCGCTCGTTACGGGCCTGATCATCGGGTCGGTATTCAGCCTTCCTGTGATGTTCCTCCAGGTCATCACAACCAAACTCCTGGCACGCCGAGGCCTCAGAAAAGCCATCGCCGCCGAGGCCGATCCCGCACGCCTGGCCGTGCTTGCAAATATGGAGTCGCGCCGCAAGGCCATGTGGTTCTACGTCCCCGCCCGCATTTTCGCGGGCATCGATGCCAAGGCCCTCCTCGGCGCCCTCCCCCAACCACGCCCACTGATCCTCTCCCTCGGCGTCCCCCTCCCCCAAGACGCCGAGACCCCACCACCACCGACCGCGCCGGGCGAAGAAATCAACCTGCTCGAACTCCGCCAGAACCCACGCCGGAGCAAAATGCTCTGGTTCAGCGCGATCTGCATCTCCCTCGTGCTCGGCGGTTCGATCTTCTTCTATGTCTGGCTCTTCCGCACAGCGCCAACGCCAGGCGGCGGCATGCCACTGGGCATCTTCCTGTTGATGATCACACCTGTTTTCGCACCCACCCTCCTGATCCTCGGGGCGTTCTTCCTCATCAAAGTCGTCCCCATCCGCTCGGCCATGCTCACCCCAGGCCGCCTGGAAGACTACCGCTTCCTCCGCAGGTTGTGGCCCTTCAACCGCGCACGCCACCAGTCTGGCCTGCTCACCTTCACCCCCCAAGACTCCATCCTGGTACTCACCGAGCCCTACAGACGCAGGCCCGTCGGCACCTTCATCCGCCGCGACGGCGAACGCGTGCAATACCGCCTCATCCCCGACGACAAACTAGACCCCCTCGCCGAGGTCCTCGACCGCTGGCGGGCCTAGCCGCCCCTCACCGCTCCCCAATCCTCTTGTACGCCACCCCGTGCGGCCCCGTGTACTCCGCATCCGGCCGGTACAGCCGGTTGTCCGCGAGCTGCTCGATGATGTGCCCAGCCCACCCCGAGATCCGCGACAACGCAAACATCGGCGTAAACAAGTCCAACTTCAGCCCGATCGAGTGGTACGTCGTCGCGCTATAAAAATCGACGTTCGGATAGATCCCCTTGGCCGCCTTCTCGCGCAGCATCACGCCCTCCACCGCCACGCTCTTGGCGTACAACTCCTGGTTCCCCGTGTCCTCCGCCAACTGCTTCGCCAGAGTCTTCAGATACGTCGCACGCGGGTCATACGCCTTATACACCCGGTGCCCAAAGCCCGTGATCTTGTCCTTCTTCGCCAGCCGCTCTTGCACATACTTCTCACACCCAGCAACCCCGTCGATCTCGCCGAGCATCACCATCACGCCCTCGTTGGCCCCGCCGTGCAACGGCCCACGAAGGCTCCCGATCGCCCCCGTGATGGCCGAGTAGACGTCGCTGAGCGTGCTGGTGATCACCCGTGCCGTGAACGTGCTGTTGTTCAGCCCGTGGTCGGCGTGCAAAATCATGCACACATCAAACGCACGCGCCATCGTCTCAGTCGGCTCCACCCCGTTGAGCATGTACAGGAAGTTGGCCGCGAAACTCAGGTCCTTCCTCGGCTGCACCAACGGCAGCCCACGCCGGTACCGGTCAAAGAACGCCACAAGCGTCGGCGCCTGCGCCAAAATATTCAACGCCTTCTCCCGCGCGCTCGCAACGTCCACCTTGTTCGGCTCAGGGTCGTGCATCGCAAGCGCACTGACCATCGTCCGCAGCATGTGCATCGGCTGCGCCGTCGGCGGCAGCGAGATCAGCCGCCCGGCCATCCCCGCAGGCAACTCATACCGCGAACGCAAGTCCTTGGTAAACCCATCGAGCTCCCCAGCGCTCGGCAACCGACCGTTCCAGAGCAAAAACGCCGTCTCCTCAAACGTGCTGTTCCGCGCCAGATCGTCGATCGAAATCCCCACATACTCCAGCACCCCCTTCTCCCCATCGATAAACGAAATCTTCGTCCCCGTGGCTACCACGTCCTCAAGCCCCTTCTTCCACGTTCCAACACTCATAGTCATCACTCCAGCACTCGCAACAACCCCAGAAATGCACCCCAGTCTAGCCGAACGGCGTGCGCTCCAGATAACCCTTCACCCGAAGGACAGGGGGGGAGCTGGTGCCCGGCAACCCAAATGCCCGGGGCGGTTAGACACAGTGGCAGAGCGACAAAGCAGCAAAGTGGCAAAGTCCCAAGCCCCCCACCACTTTGCACCTTTGCCACTTTGCACCTTTGCCACTCTGAACCTATGTCACTATGTGTTTACCCCACCCGCCCCACACCCGAGAACACCTCACCCCCAAAATCCACCCCAATTTGCCCATTTAGCCATTTGACCATTTGACCATTTCTCCCCCTACCCCGCACCCGCCCGACCCCGGGCGTGTATAGTCCATGCACAACCCACAGGGCATCTGTTCGTATCCTGTTCGCTGTGCACTCTTGACTTCTACGCCACCTTCCCTCAAACTCCCTTCACACAATCCACACACGCACCCCCAGGGCAGGAAGCCCAAAGGTGCCCGACCCCGCCCAGCCCAGCCCACAACCCATCTCCAAGGACAAGGACATGGCCTCAAACAACCCCAACAACCCCACCTCTACACCCTCCCGCGCCGCCACCGCCACGGCTACCTGGCAAGAGGTCAAGCCCACGCGCAAGGTCGTCGTCTCCGAGGGCCTCTGGCTCCGCTGCCCCGCGTGCTCGGCACTCATCTACCGCAAACAGATGGAGGCCAACCTCCACTGCTGCCCAGAGTGCCAGCACCACTACCGCGTCGGCGCCACCCAACGCGTCGAGCAACTCCTCGACGCCGGCACCTTCGAACCACTCTTTACCAACCTCCGACCCACCGACCCGCTCAACTTCCGCGACCTCAAATCCTACAAAGACCGCCTCCGCTCCGAACAAGCCAAATCCGGCCAGTCCGACGCCTGCAAAGCCGGCGTCGGGTTCATCAAGGGCCGACCCGTCATGCTCGCCGTCCTCGACCTTGACTTCTTGATGGGCTCCATGGGCTCCGTCGTCGGCGAGATCGTTACCCGCGCCATCGAGGGCGCACAAGATCGCGGCATACCCCTGCTCATCGTCTCAGGCTCCGGCGGCGCACGCATGCAAGAGGCTGGGCTTTCGCTCATGCAGATGGCCAAAACCTCCGCCGCCCTCCACCGCTTCCAATCCGCCGGCGGGCTGTTCATCAGCCTCCTGACCGACCCGACCACAGGCGGCGTTACCGCCAGCTTCGCAATGCTCGGCGACGTCATCCTCGCCGAGCCAAAGGCCCTCGTCGGCTTCGCCGGGCCACGCGTCATCGCCCAGACCATCCGCCAAGAACTCCCCGACGGCTTCCAACGCAGCGAATACCTCCTCAAAGCCGGCATGGTCGACCGCGTCGTCCCCCGCAAAGACCTCCGCAACGAGATCGCACGCCTGATCGACTATTCGGGCCGGTAGTGGAAGGGGTCAGGTTTTAGGTGTTAGGTTTTAGGGTCGCTGCGCGGACACTTCACCCTATTCTTCTCTGCTAACCCTTCTTCTCTGCTAACCCCTAACCCCTAACACCTAACCCCAACCCCTTCCCCCGGCTAACCCATGTTCGATTCCCTCAAAGCAATGGGCGCGATGGCCGCGCTGGTCAAGAACAAGGAGGCGGTCGCCGAGGCCTTCGCTCGTGTGCTGCGCGAGCTCGAGTCCCGCACCGTAACCGTCGAGGGCGCCCGCCAGCCCGACGGCACGCCGGGCATCGTCGTCATCGCCTCGGGCAAACTCGAGATCGTCAGCATCACCCTCGCCCCGGCACTGCTGGCCGCCAGCGGCGATGATCCGGGGCGTGCGAGGTTACAACAACTCATCAGCGGGGCGACCAACGCCGCGCTCAAGCGGGCCAAGGAACTGCTCATGGGTGAAATCTCCCGCGAGGCCAAAGCGCTCGGCCTGCCCGAAATGCCGGGCCTGGAAACCCTCCTCGGCACGACGGTGCCGGGCCAGACGTGATCGATCTTCCCGCGGGTCTTCCCCCGGTGCGTGTGTTGCCGCGTGATGCCGCTGTTCCAGCCGCGTCCTGGAGCACCACGCACGAACAAGTCTGGTCCGAGATGCTCGACGGCAACGCCCAGCTGCACGACGGCCCGATCTGGGCCGTGCGCTCGATCGGGCCAGAGGAGCTCGTTGTCCAAACGGATCAGTACAAGCGCCTGGCCGTGCAGGCCGACCCGCGCATCGGCGACCTCGGCGTGCGCCTCCTGGGCGTCAAAGGGCTCCTTGTTGGCCGCGACGCCTCGGGCACCGAGCGCATCCTCCTGGCCCGGCGTGGCGGCCAGACGCGCATCTACCAGGGCCTCTGGGAGACCGCCCCCGCCGGCGGCATCGACGCCCGCCAAACCCTCGGCCAGACGGCCGTGCACGAAACACTGCAAACCGAACTGCACGAAGAACTCGGCCTGACCATGCCCGAGGGCGCGCACGAGCGCATCATCGCCGCCGTGCGCGACCCGATCGCCCGCTCGGTCGACCTCATCACCCGCATCGACTGGCCCAAGCCCGTCAACCCCCACGCCACCCTCTGCCACACGGGCGCGCACGCCTGGGAATACATCGACTCAGCCTGGACCAGCACACAGGATGTGCACACCATGCTGGCAAACAACCCGGCGACGCTCTCGCCGCCGACGCTGGCGGTGCTGCGGTGGTTGGGGTGGGTGGGGTGAGCGCGCAAAGAGTTGGCGTTGCGATCTCCACATCTTTACGCCGACCCCCACGGCGGCCCCTAGCAGCCCGGCTGCCGGGCGCGAGTTTGGGAGGGTCCAGATGTCCACCCGACCCCGCCGGGTGGCTCCTGGGGCGTCTGGGTGCATCTCCGGTTTTGATCGCACATTTGTGGAGATGCGCGGGGGGTGGGGGTGGGTTGATATCCTCTGGTATGTCGATGGGTAAAGTGCTGTTGATGTGGGGGCTGACGCTTGTTGCGCTGATGGTGTGGGCCTGGTTTACGTTGAATTGGGCCGGGCTTGTTCTTGAGCTTGAGGATGCTCGCACCTGGCCAACGGTGCAGGGGACGGTGACGGACCAGAGGATCACCGAGGTGATCGGGGCCAACGGGAGGCGGAGTTATCGACCTGAGGTGCGGTACAGCTATGTAGCTCGCGACGGGCAGTTGCGCGTGGGGTATCGCGTCCACAGGGGCATAGAGCCTGACAAGAGCCGGTCGTGGGCGCAAGCCCGGCTGAGCGGGTTCCCGGTCGGCAAGAGCGTGCCGGTGTATGTTGACCCCGGGGACCCGGGGGTGTCGCTCTTGGAACCTGGTATCGGCGCGGATGAATGGCGCGAGGCGTGCCTGCTGGTGGCCTTGGGGCTTGTGGTTGTTGCGATGCTGGCCAACGCGCTGCACCTGGTGCGTCGGCGTGGGCGCGGGTATGTGGCGGGGGTGCGGATCATCCCCGGCCCGCCGGTGTGGTGCAGGCAGGAGTCGTGCGGTGCGCTGGCCGGGAGCCTGTATGCGGGGGCGGTGGTTGCGGTGGTGGTTGGGGCGTTGGCCCACGTGCTCGACGGGGGGAGCGTGCTGTGGGTTCTCGGCACGCTCGCGGCGGGGCTTGGCGTTGCGGTGCCGGTGTGGTTGGTGCAGCGTGCGCTGCCCGACCGGCCCGCGTCGGGGGACTTGGTGCTGGACTATGACAAGGAGGTCGTCGTTACGCCGAAGGTCTTTGAGTCAGAGTCCAGCACGGTGCCGATGGCGGAGGTTGTGGACCTGGTGATCTTGGCGGTAACGCGTGGGTCGGGCAGGAGCAGGACGACGACGCAGCAGGTGCACCTGGTGCTCAGCGACGGCGGTGAGCGTGAGGTTGGGCCCATCGCCATGGGTTTTTCGTCTGTTGGGACGGCGCGGGAGTTTGCCAAGTGGCTCGCCGGTGAGCTCGCGCTTGAGCCGGGGTGAGGTGGGTGGGCAATGAAAGTCGTGTGTGCGAAGTGGCCAACCCCACCCCTGTTCCTCCGCTCGGGGGAGGGGTTCTAAAGACCCCGTCCCTGCATCTCGGCTCGGGGAGGGGTTGGTGAGATGGACTGTTGCCGGTCTTTTGAGATTGCTGCGATCGGTATGAAAACGGCCTGCCGGGGGCAGGCCGTGGGGTGGTGTGATTTGTTTGCTGTGGAGGCTTGAAGCCTGCACCACCGTGAGCCGACCTGAACGCAACCACTGCCCGCCGGAGTCTTCTGGGGGAGGGTTGAGGGGGAGAGATTGGGCTGGATTACTTGTTGCAGCTGGCGGGCTTGGCGTCGCAGCAGCAGCCGCAGGACTTGGCTTCACTCGAGCAGGAGCCTGACTTGGCATCGCCCGAGCACGAGCCCGACTTGGCTTTGCCCGAGCAGGAGCCCGACTTGGCTTCGCCTGAGCAGGAGCCGGACTTGGCTTCGCCCGAGCAGGAGCCTGACTTGGCCTTGGCCTCGTTGTCGGCGCATTCTTTGCTGCCGCAGCACTTCTCGCCCTTGGCGATCTTGGCGGCCTTGGCCTCGGCGTTGCCCTTGCAGCACTCGGAGGACTTGGACATCTTGTTGCTCTCGGCGCTGCCGGTGCTGGTGGGGTTGATCGTGCAGGCGCCGAGTGTACATGCGGCAAAGAGAGCGGTGACGGCGAGGAACTTGTTCATCGAAGACTCCATGTGTTTGTGCGGTCAGTGCACGGGTTGAGGCAGGCTGGGAGCGGAGGACACTCTGCTCCAAATAAACAGCCGGTGCCTCGCACCAGGCACGGGAGATGATACGTCGGCCGGGGCGTGCCGGATCGGTGGTGGGGTGTGGGAATAAAAAAACCCCGCACGGGCGGGGCTTGGGGGGTTGTGAAGCTTGGATCAAGCGTAAGTTGGAAACCTGCACCAGGCGTTAGGACTTTGGCTGGGAAAGGGTTTTGGCGAAGGCTTTTCGGCGGTTGGCGATGGCCTTGCGTTGGCTTGTGCCACCTGCGCCGATCTCGGGGCCTTGCTCGGCACCGACGAACTGCAGGACGCAGAGCTCGCCGCCGTCGCCGATGCGGTGCTTGCCGAGCTTGACGATGCGTGTGTAGCCGCCGTTGCGGTCCTTGAAGCGTGGTGCGACGTGGTCGAAGATGTGCTTGACGAGTTTGGGGGCCTTGCGGAGCTCGCCGTAGCGGTTGCGCTCGACCTGGTCGCTGGCAGGGACGTCGAAGTATTTGCTCGCGCGGTCGCGGAGGGCGTTGACGGCGGCTTTTTCGTCCTCGGTGGCGGCCTTGGCGATGTAGAGCCACTCGAAGGCTGGGCGGTCCCAGCCGAGCTTGGCGATGACCTGCCGGCGGGCGTGGAGGGAGCCGGCCTTAGCTTTGGTAACGATTTTTTCGATGAAGGGCTGGACGGCCTTGGCGCGTGGGATGGTGGTGACGATCTGGCCGTGCTCGAAGAGGGATGCGGCGAGGTTGCGGAGGGTGGCCTCGCGGTGGCTGCTTGTGCGGCCGAGTTTGTATCCTGCTTTGCCGTGGCGCATGGGTGGACCCTTTGCAAACGTGCCGGGGTTGTCCGGCTGGGGGGCTTGACTGTCTGACTAACTGACTAACTGACTATCTGATGAACGAACTGACTGACTTGTTGACGAACGGAGGCTTACTGCTCTTCGCCGCTGCCGACGGTTGTTGCGACGCCCTCGGGCAGGGGCATGCCCAGTTCCAGGCCGATGGCGGTGAGCTTGGCCTGGACTTCGCGGAGGCTAGTGCGGCCGAAGGAGCGGATCTTGAGCAGCTCCGGCTCGCTCTTGACGACCAGATCAGCGACCTTGATGATGCGGAAGGACTCCAGGCAGTTGCTGGCGCGGACGGAGAGGTCTAGGTCGGCGATCGGCATGTTGAGCTTGCGGATGAGGTCTTCATCGACGCTGGCGGCGGCGGCGGCCTCGGTGCTGACGCGGGCGGCGCCGAGCTCGAAGTATTGCACGAAGGCGTTGAGGTGCTTGCGGAGGATTTTGCCGGCCTCGACGAGGGCCATCTCGGGGGTTACGGTCCCGTTGGTCCAGATGTCCATGACGAGCTTGTCGTAGTTGGTCTTCTGGCCCACGCGGGTCTCTTCGATGGCGTAGCGGACGCGCTGGACGGGGGAGTAGGCGGCGTCGAGGAGGATGGTGCCGACGTCTTGCTCGGCCTCGGCGTTGTAGCGTTCGCTGGCGGGGACGTAGCCACGCCCTTTTTCGACCTTGATTTCCATCTCAAAGTCGATGCGGTCGGTGAGGGTGGCGATGACGACGTCGCGGTTGAGGATGGTGATCGAGGGGTCGGCCTCGATCATCTCGGCGGTAACTTCGCCCGGGCCGCGTGCGGCGAGCTTGATGGTTTTGGGTTCGTCCCCTTCCATCTTGACGATGAGGCTTTTGACGTTGAGGACGATGTCGGTTACATCTTCCATAACGCCTGGGATGCTGCTGAACTCGTGCTGGACGCCCTTGATTTTGATGCTGGTCAGGGCAGCGCCTTCGAGCGCGGAGAGGAGGACCCTGCGGAGGGAGTTGCCGATGGTTACGCCGAAGCCTTGCTCGAAGGGCTCGACGATGAACCGGCCGAAGGTGCCGGTTTTGAACTTGGTGTCCGCGACTACTTTGCTGGGCAGCTCGAGGCCTCGCCATTTGATCCGCATGTTTTCATCCTGCCTTGCCCGACGGGGGCCAAATGTTCGGGCCAAGCCGGTGCCGTTGTCAGGCCCACCCTCCCGTCGGAACAAGGGGGGCCTCTCTATCGGCACCGGGGTTTGAGACGATCGCGGCGGGTTTGGTTGTTCCCGTCTGCCGCGGGGTTTTGGTGTTAGACGCGGCGCCGCTTGGTGGGCCGGCACCCGTTGTGTGGGACTGGTGTGTGGTCTTCGATAGCGGTGATGCGGAGGCCCGCGGCGGAGAGGCCGTTGACGGCGCTCTCGCGGCCGGCGCCGGCGCCTTTGATGCGGATTTCTATCTCCGAGACGCCGACCTTGCGGGCCTTGTTGCCGCAGGACTCACCTGCGCGTGTAGCGGCGAAGGGCGTGCTTTTGCGTGTGCCCTTGAAGCCCATGGTGCCCGAGGAGTCCCAGGCGAGCGTCTCGCCGTTGGTATCGGTGATGGTGACCATGGTGTTGTTCTGGCTTGCGCGGATGTGCGCGATGCCGCGGACGACGTTTTTGCGGACTTTTTTGACCTTCTTGGCCATGTGTTTGTCTCGTGGGGGCGTTGGGCGGTGATCGGGGTGGGGTGCTGGTGATGTGGGAGTGGCGTCGGGGCTTGATTAGCCCTTGACACCCTTCTTGCCTGCGACGGTCTTGCGTTTGCCCTTGCGGGTACGGCTGTTGCTGCGTGTGCGCTGGCCGCGTGTGGGCAGGCCCTTGCGGTGGCGGTCGCCGCGGTAGCTTTTGATGTCTTTGAGGCGCTGGACGTTCTGGCTGACCTGGCGGCGGAGGGCACCTTCGACGAGGAAGGTGGCGTCGATGATGGCGCTGATGCGAGCGGCGGCCTGGTCGTCGACGTCCTTGGCGCGGAGGTCGCCGTCGACCTTGGCCTCGGCGAGGATGTCGCGGGCGAACTTGGCGCCGATGCCGTGAACATACTGCAGGGCGTAGTAGATCTTTTTGTTCTCAGGAATGTCGATACCAGCAATACGCGGCACGGTTGGCTCCCAGTTTTCTTTGAATCAGTTCGGTCGGCTTGCCTCGATGGAGGCGGGTTGATGAGGGATAGATGCGGGGCGGGCGGGGTTGGCCGCGGGGGTGATCGGTTCGATCAGCCCTGCACCTGCTTGTGCTTGGGGTCGGCCTTGCAGATCACGCGGACCTTCCCCTTGCGGCGGACGATCTGGCAGAGGTTGCACATCCGACGGACACTGGCGCGAACCTTCATGGGTGAGTCCTCTTGATCCTGGCCTGCTGCTGCTACTACTTGCTACTACTTCTTACCATGGCACGGTGCGGTACTCGCGGGGGACGTGCCGACAACGCTACCCTTGGCGGACGGCTCCGCACCAGGGGGGGAAGTATTGGCCCCTCGCTGGCCCAAGTCGAGCGGGGGGGGTTGACAAAACTTGAAAAAGGATGGTCGGGTGGGGGTAGGTGTATGCGCGGAGTGGGATGGGATGCCGAGCAAAGACCGAAATGATGGGTAGGTCGGCTCTCCGAGCCGAGCGTGGTGGGTGTTGTGTTTTTCTGGATAAATGCGTGAGCCAACCCCACCCCTGCCCCTCCCCTCGGGGGAGGGGTTCTGAAGGGGGTGTAAGCGTACGACTATTTGCGGTCGCGTTGGCCCATGGCGCGGTCGATGTCCCTGCGGGTTTCGCGGTCTTTGATGGCGTTGCGCTTGTCGTGGGCTTTGCGGCCGGTGCCGACGCCGATGAGGCACTTAGCGTACCCGTTTTTGAAGTAGACTTTCAGGGGGAGGATGCTGACGCCCTTGACGATGGTGGCCTTGGCGAGGCGGAGGATTTCTTTTTTGTGGGCCAGGAGTTTGCGTACGCGGAGGGCCTCGGGCTGGTTGTTGCCGGCGGGGCCGTAGTGCCCGATGTTGCACCCTTGGAGGTAGAGGCCCGGGCCGCCGCGGGTGTCGGGGCCGTCGGCGCGGACCCATCCCTCGGCGATGGAGATTTTTCCTTCGCGCACGGCCTTGACCTCGCTGCCTGCCAGGACGATGCCGCACTCGAGGGTCTCGGAGATTTCATAGTCAAAGCGTGCCTTGCGGTTCTCGATGGTCGGGGTGTCTTGGGTCTTCTTGGGCACGGTGGAGGATAGGGGCATAGGCGGGTGCCTACCCTCGGGCCATGAAAAACACACAACTGCCGGTGGTGCTTGCGGCCTTGACGACAATCGCGCTTTCGCCCGCCGCGTTTGGGCAGGGGGATGCGCCAGCGACCAGCCCGATCCCCTCGCCCGGTGCGGCAACGCGTGAGGCGTTGGAGCGGCGTGAAGAGGGGGTGCGTGCATCGCTAGAGTTTACGGGCAGCCATGCTTTCCGCACAGACCTTTCTGACAGCCCGGGGGAGGTTGCTGTAACGCAGGCGGGGGCGGCGTTGAGCCTTGGGTACAACCTGGGGCAGAACCTGATTTTGTCGGGGGTGATCGGGACGGACTTGTACTGGTACAACTTCAACAACGCCAGCGGGATCATCCCCGGTGCGGTGGACCCGGTGAACCAGTTTGAGCAGTTGTTTATCCGGCCGCAGTTGATCTACGCGGAGCCTGGGAGCCAGTATGCGTACATCCTGGGCGGGCAGGGGACCTACAGCGGCGAGAGCGGGGCGGATTTTTCAGACTCGCTGACGGGAAACATCTTCGGCGCGGTGCAGTATCGCGTGAATGATTCGTTCAACTTTACGCTGGGCGTGGGTGTGTCGACGCAATTGGAGGACTCGCTGCTGGTGATCCCGATCGTTGGCTTTGAGTGGAAGATCAGCGAGGAGACGATCTTGGCAACGCGCGGGCTGGGCTTGCGGTTTACGCAGGAGATCTCTGAGGGCTTGCGGTTTGTAGCCGACGGTGAGTATCAGGTGCGTGAGTTCCGGCTTGGGGAGGATGCACCGCAGAGCGGGGGGGCGTTCCGGGACAAGTACATCCCCGTCACGGCGGGCGTGGTGTGGAGCCCGAGCAAGAATATTGATGTAACCTTCAAGGGTGGTGCCGTGGTCTGGCAGCAGTTCCAGGTCTACTCCAGCGGGAGCAACCGTCTGAGCGAGAACGACGTGGATGTTGCGCCGATAGTCTCGCTGGGGCTGGAGTGGACATTCTGACACCGGCCACTGAGAAGCCCGGGCAGAGGTAATGGACGATGCAACTGGGCGACCCGAGCGATTCTGATGTTGTCAAGGCCGGGAGGGCTGGGCTGTCTCGGCGCGGGGTGCTGAAGGTTGGTGCGCTGGGTGTTGGGTCGCTGCTGCTGGGTGTGGGCGGGGGCCTGGGTGCGGGTGTACCTGCCGTTGGCCGGCGGGTCGCAACCAGGGGGGTGCGGAATGTGATCTTTGTGATTGCCGACGGGATGAGCGCGGGGACGCTGGGGTTGAGCGAGCACTATTCGCGGGTGGTGCTGGGCAAGCAGACGAACTGGTTGCGGCTGGCGTCGGAGGCGGGTGCTCGGCGGTGCGTGGTTACGACGCACAGTTATGACTCGGTTGTAACCGACTCGGCGGCGGCGAGCAGCGCGTGGAGCATCGGGGTCAAGTGCCGGAATGGCTCGCTGTCGGTCGCGCCGGATGGGAGTACGCCGGCGCCGATCTTGATGCGGGCGAAGCAGGGTGGACGGGCGGTGGGGTGTGTTACGACGACGACGATCACGCACGCAACGCCTGCGGGGTTTTATTGCAACGTCAGCGATAGGGCGGACCAGAAGGATGTTGGGGTGCAGCTCGTCGAGCGGGATGTGGATATTGCCCTCGGCGGCGGGCGTGTGTATGTGCCCGATGCGGCCGAGGGGGCGGGGGTGCAGCGGGTACAGACCCGGCAGGAGCTCAAGGCGTGGGCCGACAGCGAGCACGCGGGGCGGGCCAAGCGCGTGATCGGGACGTTCAACGACGGGCATATTTCGATGTCGCTGGAACGCCGGGATGATGAGCCGAGTTTGGTGGAGATGGCGCGTGCGGCTATCGAGCACCTTGGGACGTTAGCCGACGGGTTCTTTCTGCAGATCGAGGGTGGTCGTGTGGACCACGCCGGGCACAGCAATGACGTGTGCGGGATATTGACCGAGCAGTTGGAGCTGGACACGGTGCTGGGGCTGGCCGCGGAGTATGCGTTGTCGCGGGATGACACGCTGCTGATCGCGGCGACGGACCACGGCACCGGTGGGCCGAGCGCGACGTTCTATGGCCGGCACGGGGTCGAGTGCATCAAGAAGCTCAGCGGTGCGAGCAAGAGCTTTGAGTGGGTGATGCAGAAGTTTGGCGCGTTGCCCGGCACGCTGACGCCCGAGCAGCAGGGTGGGGAGCTTGCCAAGCTGCTCAAGCAGGCGACGGGGATCGATATTGGCAGCGATGGGCGGAAGGTGCTGGCTCGCAAACTGGCTGGCGAGCAGGTGGACCCGTCGATCCGCCGAAATGAGTTGACGAGCGTGATGGGGTCGATTGTGGGCAATGGGTTTGGTGTGCAGTGGGTCAGCCCGGACCACACGGGCGAGCCGGTGGAGATGCTGGTGCTCGGTGCCGGGAGCGAGACGGTGCGGGCGGGGATGGACAACACCGAACTGACGGCATGGATCGCGGGGCTGATGGACCTGCCGCCCGGGAAGCCGTTGCAGTAGGTTTATTGGGCGGGGCGATTGTGTGTTCTGCTTGCTGTGGAGGATCGGCACGCGGGGCCGATGAACGTGCCATGCGCGTGCTGGGGATTGATCCAGGGCTTCGGCTGACGGGGTATGGGTGCATCGAGCATGTGCGCGGTGCGCGGGCGGGGGTGCGTGTGGTCGAGGCCGGTGTGATCCGATTGGATAGCAAGAGGAGCGTGAGCGAGCGGCTTGTGGAGCTCGAAGCGGACCTGACGGGGTTGATCGGGCGTGTGCGTCCAGATGTTGTTGCCGTTGAGCAGTTGTACTCGCACTACGCCCACCCGACGACGGCGATCGTGATGGGGCACGCGCGTGGGATCATCCTGCTGGTGGTGCAGAAGGCTGGGGTGCGGCTCTTGGAGTTGCGAGCGACGGAGGTGAAGAAGTCGGCAACGGGCTTCGGGCACGCCGGCAAGGGGCAGATGCAGCGTGCGATGCAGGGGGAACTGGGGCTGGCGGAGCTGCCCAAACCGCCGGACGTGGCTGATGCGCTGGCGATCGCGCTGTGCGGGCTTCGGCGGGAGTCGTTTGGGCCTGGAGTGGTGCGGGGGCGGGGGTGATAAGAAGAATTACGAGTTGGATTATCCTTTGACGAAGACGCCCATGACTCGGACGTGGTCGGGTTCGCCGGGGACGGGGAGGGCCTGGGGCCGGCATAGGCAGCCGAGGCCGGCGGTGGTTAGGAGGGATTCGAGTTCGCTCGCTGAGAGGGGCCAGGGTGGTCCCTCGGCGTTGTCGCCTGGCTCTTCGTTGAGCCGGCCGCAGTCGACGGAGAGGACGATGCCGCGCGTGGCGGTGAGGCGTGCGATGTTGGCTGCGCCGATGGAGCGGATTTCGGGCGGGAGGGACTGGAGGGTGGAGACCTCGATGACGAGGTCGAAGCGGCCGGTCATGCGTGCGGGTGGGTCGAGCAGGTCGGCGCGGATGAAGCGTTGGGCACATCGCGGGTGGCGGAGGCCTGCCCAGTGGACGGCGGTGCCGGAGACGTCAAAGCCCAGGACGTCGAAGCCGCGCGCGTCAAGCTCGGCAACATCGTCGCCGAGGCCGCAGCCGACGACAACGGCCCGGCAGCCTGGGCGGACCAGGCGTGGTGCGTCGCGGTTGAGCCAGTTCAGGAGGACGTCGTCGGTGTGGCCGTGGTGCCAGGGGATGCGGTCGGGGTCGCCCTGGGCCTGTGCGTAAACACGTTCGCAATACTCGGCAACGGTGAGCGGGCGGACGGCCTCGGTGTCGGACATGTCGAGTTTGTGTGCGTGTGTAGTTGCGTGGTGGGCGTCGGAGTGTTGGGAGGGGTCTTGTCGTGATGGGGTGGGTTCAAACATGGGAGGTCTCGATGCGTCGGCGCCTGTGTTGGCGGCGGTGGCCATAAGGGGCTGTGCTGCCGGGGGCGAGGAACGCAGAAGGGATGGGGAGCAATCGTGCTCTGTTAAGCGTACTCGTTTTTGCAGAAAGCACAAGGGGAAATCCGGATATCAAGGATAATTTGCGAAAATTTGGATAGAAAATGTGAAAAAAAGGTAAAATCGCGGTTTTTGATTGGTATTTGTTTGCATTCTTGAGCACGCCAAGGGGTATCGTGGGATGCTCCTGTGCATGGGTTGACGGGCAATGTCGCCTCAAGTATGAAAGGAGTTTGGTATGGAAAAGCAGACGAAGTTGTTAGGCGTGGATGTCAAGAATCTGGGTGATTGGGGGCTGCCCTGAGCCGATGAGCAAGCGTCGTCGGGGGTTCCCGTCGGAGACCAGCGTCAAGGGTGGTGTGCGTGGCGTTGCGACGGGTGCCGGGTTCAAGGAGTTCCTCGAGAAGCTCGGCCGAAATGACCCGTGCCCGTGCGGGTCGATGAAACGGTTTTAAAGCCTGCTGCATGCGCAGCGGGAGGTTTCGACGGGGCGAACCGGGCCGATTACACACGGTGATAGTTTGACCCCGGGGGTGGCCTCGGGGTCTTTTGTTGTTTGGAAGAAGGGGATGTACTCAGAGGGCAGAGGTGCAGAGGTTGTCTGAGAGGATTTGGGCGCAGCAACCATCACCCTCGCATTTACTCCGCGCTCCTCCGCCAACCTCCGCTGCCTCCGCGAACCTCTTCTATCAGGGCTTCGGGTGTGCGTAAACCCCACCCCTGCCCCTCCCCTCGGGGGAGGGGTTCGATGCAGGATGAAGTTGGTTAGACGCGGAGTTCGGGGCGGTTTTGTTCGGGCCAGTCGAGGTGGTAGAACTCGCCGCGTGGGCGGTCGGTGCGTTCGTAGGTGTGGGCGCCGAAGTAGTCGCGTTGGGCCTGGAGGAGGTTGGCCGGCAGGAGCGGTGCGCGGTAGCTGTCGTAATAGGAGAGCGCGCTGCTGAAGGCGGGGACGGGTAAGCCGTCGACGGCGGCGCGGGCGACGACGGCGCGCCAGGCGACTTGCTCTTTCTTGACGACGCCGGTGAAGTAGGGGTCGAGCAGGAGGTTGGCGAGTTTGGGGTTGCGTGTGTAGGCGTCGGTGATTTTTTGGAGGAAGCGAGCGCGGATGATGCACCCGCCGCGGAAGATGCTGGCGATCTGCCCGAGGTTCAGGTCCCACTGCTGGTCCTTGGCCGCGGCGGTCATGAGGGCGAAGCCCTGGGCGTAGGAGCAGATTTTGCTGCAATAGAGCGCGCCGCGCACGGCCTGTACCCAGTCGGTCTTCTTCTTGCCGAGCGTGAGGCCGAAGGAGGCGAGCGATGCGGCGGATGCGCCCTTGAGTTTCTTGCTCGCGGCGACGCGTTCTTCTTTGATTGCGCTGACGTTGCGGGCAAAGACGGCCTCGGCCATCGTTGGTGCGGGGACGCCCAGGTCCAGTGCGCTGTTGATCGTCCACTTGCCGGTGCCCTTCTGGCCCGCGGCGTCTAGCACGATGTCGACGAAGGGCTTCTTTTTATTGCGTGGGTCGGTCTGGGCGAGGATGTCGGCGGTGATCTCGATGAGGAAGCTGTCGAGTTCACCTGTGTTCCACTCGGCGAAGACCTCGGCGATCTGGCGGGGTTTGAGGCCCAGGGCGTGGCGGAGGAAGTCGTAGGCCTCGCAGATGAGCTGCATGTCGCCGTATTCGATGCCGTTGTGGACCATCTTGACATAGTGGCCCGCGCCGTTGGGGCCGATGTAGGTGGTGCATGGGACGCCGCCTGTTACGGGCTTGCCGGGCTGGGCACCCTCGATGGGTTTGCCGGTTTTGGCATTGACCTTGGCGGCGACTTTGTTCCAGACGGGTTCGAGGAGTTTCCAGGCCTGGGGCTTGCCGCCGGGCATGAGGCTGGGGCCAAAGCGTGCGCCAAGCTCGCCACCTGAGACGCCCGAGCCGACGAAGAGGAGGTTCTTGTCGGCGAGGGCTTTTTCGCGGCGCTGCGTGTCTTGCCACTGGGCGTTGCCGCCGTCGACGATGAGATCGCCCGGGGAGAGGAGGGGGATGAGGGCGTCGATGGTGGCGTCGGTGGGGCCGCCGGCTTTGACGAGGATGACGATGCGGCGGGGTTTGGCGATGCTGGCGACGAAGTCTTTGAGCTCAGCGGCGGGGACGAGTGAGCCGCCGGTGGTGCCGAAGACAGCGGGTGGGTTTTCTTGGACGAACTTTTCGGTTTTGGCGGTGGTGCGGTTGTAGACGGCAACGCGGAAGCCGTGGTCGGCCATGTTGAGGGCGAGGTTTTTGCCCATGACCTCCAGGCCGATGAGGCCGACGTTGGCCGAGTCTGTTAAGGGTGTGGGCAGGGGCATGGGTCGCTCCGATTGGTTTTTGTTTGGTGAACGAATCGTCAACGCTGTGGGATGCGTGCAAGATAGGTCAGGGGTGTGCTGCTTTCGAGTATCTTTTGGGGGTGGGTTGGGGAGTTTTGGGAGATTGGGGTGTATTTGCTGGCACGGGGGCGAAGTTGGTGTTATCTTGAGGGTGCCGTGGATATGGCCGCGCCGGGTGTGCCGGGGTGGCTGGGTCTACTGGAAATGAGAGAGGGAGAGAATTATGTCTGGACGCATCGTTGCATTGCTGGCCGTGGCGGGGTCGTTTTCGTCGGCTGCGCTGGGTCAGTCGTTCACGCCGAATAACCTGGTGGTGAGTGTTGTGGATCTGACGACGAGCAACAACCTGGGCCGTCCGGTGTCGTTGCAGCAGTTTGATCTGAGCGGGCCGCTGTCGGCATCGGCCAACTTGTCGCGGGTCTTCAACCTCCCCGCTACGGCCAGCCAGACGGCGACGACAGTGCCGAACAGCTTTGTGCTGTCGGGGACGGCGACGAGCGAGGGGCTTATCACGCTGTCGCCTGATCGCACGACGATCGGGATCGGCGGGTACAACACCTGGATCGGGCGCGGCGGCAATACGAGTTTCACCACTGGTTCCGTCGCCACCACGCTCAACTTCAGCGGGAACGCCGGGACGGGTGCGGCGGCGAACGTGCCGAGGATCGTTGCCAGCGTGCCGGCCAACTATGCCTCGACCACCTATACACTGATGAACAACACGTATAGCGGGAGCAACTTCCGCTCGGCCGTGAGCAACGGCGCGGGAGGCTTCATCCTCGGTGGCACGTCGCTGACGAACACGCCCGCCAACCGCCTGACCGGTGGTGCCCGCAGCTACACGACCGGGCCTACCTCGATCAACCTCACCGGCGCACAGGGGACGGACGTGAACGCACCCTCGCTGGTGAACACCCGCTTTGTAGGCCCTGGCCCGACGGCCGGGTCGATCGTGATTGCGACGCAGAGCAGTGTAACTTCCGTGGGTAGTCCTGGGCTTTACACCGTCAGTGGTGGGAGCGCGGTGCTGCTGCCGGGCTTTGCCGCGCCGACGGCGGGGAGCTGGGGCCCCAACGACTTCCAGTTCCTGGGCAACACGCTGTATATTGCCGACGACGGCAATGCTGGCGCTTCGGGGACAACGGGCGGGCAGCTCGGCGGCCTGCAGCGGTGGGACTTTAACGGGACGACGTGGGCACTTTCGTATCTGATCAACCAGGTCAACACGGGGACGGCCAACGTCTTTGCCGGGTTGCGGTCGCTGACGGTGATCTCCGATGGCTCGGCGAACACGATCTATGGGATCGACACCGCCGGGCGGCTGGTGGGTGTTGTTGACGCGGGCGCAAGCTCGGTCTTTACGACGCTGGCGGTGGCACCGGCGGGGTTTGCCTTCCGCGGCGTGGAGATGACCCCCGGCACGCTGGTGCCGACGCCCGGGGCTGCGGGCCTGCTGGCGCTGGGCGGGTTGGTGGCCGGTCGCCGGCGTCGTGCGCGGTGAGGTTTGATTGAGTTTGTCTTGACCGGGCCGGGCCTTGCGCCCGGCCCTGTTTTTTTCTGTGCCGGGGCGGGGCCGCCATTGAAACGACCACAGGTTCGCGCCCGGATGGAACGCGCGATCGGGTACGCTCTGCCTCCGGCGGTGGTGCTTGGCTTCCATGTGCTCGGCGCGATCCACCGACGCCGGGACGCCTGGATGATGGTGCGCGGTATACGCTCTGACTCGGGGCAGATCGCGACGCGATGAAGGAGGTCGGCGTCGGTAGATGGTCGGTCCAGATCGGCTGAGGATCACACACAAGGGCGGGTGCGCATGCGAATTTCCGACATCGCGTTCGAAGCCACGGATTGGTCCGGCATCACTCCCACTCGCCATCCAGGGCTATCCGGTGAGGCGGTGTGGCGCACCCGTCATGTCGGGCCAGCGGACAACCCCATTCGCGTGCGGATGGTGGAGTATTCCCCCGGCTATGTGGCGGATCACTGGTGCCAGAAGGGCCACGTGCTGCTGGTGCTAGAAGGTGAACTGGAAACCCACCTGGCCGATGGGCGTGTGTTCACCTTGAAGCCCGGCATGTCTTACCAAGTGGCGGATGGCGCCGAGGCGCACATGTCGCGCACCGCTACCGGTGCCAGGCTCTTTGTCGTGGATTGAACATCGCACCTGCGGCTTTCGGTCGCCCCCTGCCGGGACGCCCAGACGGCCGTGCAGACGATCGTGCCGGGGGGCATCCCGTCACGGGATGGCCTTGCGGGTTTCCCACGACGGTCTGACGCGTGGGGCGGTTCCCGGTCAATGCGCTCGGCTTGTTCGGGCATGCCTCACGAGCATGCCTCACGACAAGCGCCGCAAGCGTGGGGCGAGGGTCCAGCGGGTCTTCTGATCGGGTGGGGGCAACAATCCGAACATGCCCGACCCCACGCCCATCCCCACGCCCATCCCCACGCCCATCCCCGGGGCCATGCCAACCTCCACGCCCGCGCCGACTGGCCAGCACGAGCAGATGCCCGTGCCGCTCTCGATTGTCGCGCTGGACGACGACGCCGACTTTCGGCAGTTTTTGTCGATGCAGTTAGCACAGGACGGGCACGACGTGCGCGCGCTGGGGACGCCCGAGGAGTTGTTCGCGTCGATCGAGGCGCGTGTGCCGGATGTTGTGCTGCTGGACATGCACATGGGCCGGACGACGGGTGCGGCGGTGCTGCGCGAGGTGCGCAGGCGCTGGGCGCGGTTGTGCGTGATCGTGGTTACGGGGTACCCGTCGATGGACTCGATGCGCCAGACGTTCAAGCAGGATGTGTTTGACTACATCGCCAAGCCGTTTTCGATCGACGAGCTGAGGCGTGTGCTGGCGCAGGCGGCCGGGGCGCTCAACCTGGGTGGTCGTGCGGAGGTGCGTCTGCGGGCGGAGCTTGGGCGGACAGTGCGGCTGGCGCGGACGCAACGGGGTTGGACGCTCAAGGAACTCTCCGACGCGACGGGGATATCGAGCAGCCAGCTGAGCAGCGTCGAGCGTGGTGGGCACCTGGCGAGCCTGGAGAGCCTGCTGGCGATCGCCGGGGCGTTGGGGGCCAGGCCGAGTGCTTGGCTGGAGGGTGCGGGGTTTTGACGGGGTGTGGGCCTCTGGGTGATGGGGGTGGATTTTGTGCCGACGGGTGGGGGTGCCGGTCGATGAACCCTGGGCATGGCTAGATCAAAGAGCAAAAAGACCACATCCCTGCCCTGGGGTGCGATCCTGACGGGTGTGATGGTGGCGACCCTGGTGGGTGGGACGCTGCTTGGTGCGCAGGCGTTGATGCGTCGCGCGCGGGAGATGCGCACGGCCGAGCCGAGGGTGGCGATCACCTGGCCGACGTGGCAGGAGGCGGATGGGTCCAAGGTGGATTGGCTGCCGGGGGTGACCAAGGGGGAGTTGGAGCAGGCGGCGTTGGAGGTGCTCACGGGTGACCCGCTGGACCAGTTTGCCCTGTCGCGCGCGGAGAAGGTGCTGATGGCGACGGGGTGGTTCAGTTCCATCGAGCGTGTGCAGCGTGGCAGGGATGGTGTGGTGCAGGTGCACGGGACGTGGCGCGTGCCCGTTGCGGTGGTGCGCGAGATGCACATGGACCGGCTGGTAACGGCGTCGGGCGAGGTGCTGCCGTTGTCGTACCCGGCGGGGTCAACCTCGATGCCCGTGATCTTGAACGCCTCGCACCCTGCGCCAGAAAAGATGGGTGAGAAGTGGATGGGCGGGGACGTGCAGGCGGGGCTGAAGCTCTTGGGTTTTTTGGATGAAGCGCGGTACAAACTCATCCGCGAGCAGGTTGTGGGCATTGACGTGGGTGGGTACAGCACGGGCCGGAGGCTTGCGCTGGCGACGTCGAGCAACGCGCGGGTGATCTGGGGCGAGCAGCCGGGGGTGCTGGCGCCGGCTGAGAGCACGGCAGAGGAAAAGGCCGCACGCCTGCTGTCGCTTCGGCAAAGCCCGGACTTTGGGCGGCGTATTGACGCGGGTCGGATGAAGATCGATGTTTCGATGCCGCGTGGGGTGATGATCGACCAGAGTTCGGACGTGGCCTCCCCATCGCAGGATGGCGCGGGCAAGCCCGAGTCGAGCCTGCCGTGGGGGGTGGCCGGTGGGGGCAGGCAGGTGGCGGGGGCGGACAAGCCCAAGGCTCGCAGCAAGCAGCGTTGATACGCTGGCGTGCCCTTGAAGACACTGGACCGGTCCATCGCGTGGCAGTACCTGGTCAACGCCCTGGCGTTGCTGCTGCTGCTCAACGCGTTTGTGATATTGACGAGCGTGTCGCTGAAGTTTGAGGATTTTTTGCACGCCGCCTCGGGGCAGGCGAACCTGGGGGCGACGCACCGGGCGTTGTCGGCGTTGTTGCTGGTGGTGGACCTGTGGTGGCCGAGGGTGATCCAGTTGTTCGTGTTCATGAACGGGTTTGTGCTGGTGGGGGCGATGGGGTTTACGTTTGCGCAGCTGGTCAAGCACCGCGAGCTGGTGGCGATGATGGCCAGCGGCATTCCGCTCTGGCGTGCGGCCCGGCCGGTGGCGGTGGTGGCGCTGGCGTTCTTGGGGTTGCAGGTGGTGGCGCAGGAGGTGGTGATCCCTCAGATCGCCCCGCTGCTGTCGCGTGGCGAGCGGGACGCGGGCAAGCGGGACTTTTCTTCCTTCCGCGTCAACCTGGTGCCCGACGGCCAGAACAGGGTTTTTATGGCCCGGGCGTTTGACCCAGCGTTGGGGGTGGCAACGGGTGTGTACGTGCTGGAGCGCGACCAATCGGGGCGTGCCGAGGCGCGCATCACGGCGGACAAGGGCGTGTGGGACGCGGGACTCAAGGCGTGGAAACTTGAGAACGGCCAGCATCGGACGCTGCGTGCGGGCGCGGGTGGTGCGGGGGGTGGGCAGCAGGTTGTGCCGATCGCGCTGCTGCGATCGACGGTGGACCCGAGCGCGCTGCTGAGCCACCAGTACCGGCAGTTCAGCCAGACGCTTTCGAGCATGCAGTTGATCGAGGCGGTGAACATGCCGGGGTTGCCGGCGGACGTCAAGGAGCGGATGTCGCGGATGTTCTGGGGGCGTTGGAGCGGTCTGCTGGCGACGGTGCTGACGATGGTGATCGTGATGCCGTTCTTTTTGATGCGTGAGCCTGGGAACATGGTTACGCAGTCGATCAAGGCAGCGCCGGTGGCGCTTGGGTGCCTGGTGGCGGGCGTGCTGGGGTCGGCTGCGCCGGTGCCGGCGGAGATACTCCCAGTTGCGCTCTCGGCGTTCATCCCGTGCCTGGTGATGCTGCCGGTGGCGATCGCGCAGGGGACGGGGATACGCACGTGAGGGTGCGGGCGTGAGATTCCCCCGTGGCCGGGGCGCCTGGCGGTTACACTGCAAGACACATGGCCAGCGTTGTCTTTGTCTTCCAGATCCACCAGCCCTACCGCCTTCGGCGGTATTCGGTCTTTGATTCTGACCCGTTCTACTTCGACGACGCCGCCAACGCACAGATCTGCCAGCGCGTGGCCGAGAAGTGCTATCGACCGATGACCAGGCTGCTGCTCGAGCAGGTGCGGGCGCACGGGGGGCGCTTCCGCGTGGCCTTCTCGATCACGGGCACGGCGATGGAGCAACTGGCCGAGTATGCGCCGGATGTGCTCGTGCTGCTGCGGGAACTGGCGCAGACGGGGTGCTGCGAGTTTCTCGGTGAGACCTCGCACCACTCGCTGAGTTTCGTCTATTGCCCAGCCGAGTTTGCCCGGCAGGTCAATCTGCACGCCCGGCTGATCGAGGAGCACTTCGGGCAGAGGCCGACGGTCTTTCGCAACACCGAACTGATCTATGGCAACGACGTGGCACGGGCGATCGGCGGCGGGAAGGGAGGGTTGGGGACGCCGGCGTATGCGGGTGTGCTGTGCGAGGGTGTGGACCATCTGCTCGGGCCGCGCTCGCCTGGGTTTGTGTACAGGCCGCCGGGTGGGGCTCGTGGCGGGGGTGTGGGTGGTTTGGGTTTGCTGCTGCGGAACTCTCGGCTGAGCGATGACATCGGGTTTCGGTTCGGAAACCGCGGGTGGGCGCAGTGGCCGTTGACAGCGGAGAAATACGCTTACAGCATCGCGCAGATCAGCCCGGAGGGGCAGTTGTGCAATATTTTTATCGACTACGAGACCTTCGGCGAGCACCAGTGGGCGGACACGGGGATTTTCCGGTTCATGGCCGGCCTGCCGGGGACGCTGCTGGAGGAGCGGTTTGGGAGCAATGATTTTTTGACCCCGAGCGAGGCGCTGCGCCGGTACCAGCCGTCGGGTGAGTACGACGTGCCGGGCTTGACGAGCTGGGCGGATACCGAGCGGGATCTGTCGCCGTGGGCGGGCAACGCGATGCAGGCGAACGCGCTGGGGGAGGTCTACCGCCTTGAGCCGCTGGTTATGGGTAGGCTCGACTCGGCGGGTAGCGGGCAGGGGCGGGCGCTGGCCGAGGGGATGGTGCGCGACTGGCGGCGGCTGACGACGAGCGACCATTTCTATTACATGTCGACCAAGGGCTTTGCCGACGGGGACGTGCACAAGTACTTCAGCCCGTACGACAGCCCGTACGACGCGTATATAAACTTTATGAACGTGCTGGACAACCTCCGGGCGCGGGTGGGGCGGTAGGGTAGATCAATTTTACTCCAGAGGCCCAGATGGCCCGGAGGGTTGATAGAGGGGAATAACTCAGAGGTTTAGCTCGGGGGATAACTCAAAGGGTTGAGAGACTGCGAGATGAAAATCTTTGAGGTCTCAATCCCCGCCCACACATGGCC
>JAJTGZ010000061.1:0-10624 GCA_021299385.1 Phycisphaeraceae bacterium
GCGGGCTGCGCCCCGCCGCCGCTCCACCCGAGGCTACACCCCGACGCCCCGCCGGGGCGTTCTGAACCGATCACAACCCGGCTGAGCCGTCTGCAATCCCCATGACCCCGGCAAACGCGAGCGGGCGGGGGCGGTGTGCGGGCGCCAGGCTGGGCATTGGTGACCGCCTCGGTATAATCCGATTCCATGGGAAAAATCCACTTCTGCAAAGTCGGGTGCGGGGATTGTACGGTCATTCAGGGGGGCTCACTCACCTTTCTGATCGACTGTTACGGAATCGAGAACCACGCGCACTTGCTACCGTCGTCAAAGTTGCTGTGCGGGGTGTTCATTACTCACCAGCACACCGACCACTTCGCGGGCATGGAGTATCTGAAGAACAATGGGTACTCGATCGGTTCGCTGATCTACTCGCCGTACGAGCGACGCTATGACGAATACAGCGTGACGAACGAGGAATGGCAAAACTTTGCGAGGCTTCGCGACCACTTCGTGAGCAGAGGAACAAAGACGTACATACCCTACCGGCAGTCTGACCTATCAACACCTTTCTGGGACATCGATGGCATCTCGTTTCGCATTCTGGCCCCATTCAAGGACTTAGCCCAGAGCGATACCCGGAAGTTGCACGATGCCTGTTTAGTCGTGCACGTAGCCGCCGGTAGTCACAAGTTCCTGGTCTGTGGCGACGCGTCCGATGCCAGCCTAAACAAGATCGCCAGAAACACACAGAACTACTGCAACGACGTTCTACGATGCAGCCACCACGGCAGCGACAACAACGCAGACTTGGACTTCCTCAAGGGAGCCAACGCCGCTTACACGGTGGTCAGTACCGAATCGGGCGTGTTCCAGAACGTTCCCGGCGCAACGGCTATGCAGCGATACCGGGACAACACGAAACAGACGGTCTACCGGACGGACAAGGACGGTACCATCTGCTGGGAATTCTAGCACATGGGCGAATACCTCTCACGGTTCACGTTCTATGACGTCTTCGGCTATCTCCTGCCCGGCCTTATTGCCGTGTGCGCCGCCGCGTTCGGCTTGTCGGCGGCGAACGCCGCGTGGAGCATTCCCTCACTTAGCGACGGGGGCCAGTGGTTCGCGCTCGTAGTGTGCGCGTACTTTCTTGGGCACGCTACTCAGGGCCTGAGCGTCCGCATCTTCCAGCGATCCTTACTACGGGACCAAATCGCACGCTCGTGCAAGCCGGCGAGTGCTGAAGTGCTAAAACGGGCCTTGGCTCACCATGACCTGAAGCCGGAAGGCAACGAAGCCCGATTCGCGGCCCTCGACGCCCTCAAGTTGAAGTTCGACGACCGAGAGATTTTCGTCGCCCGACAAGGCTTCTTCCGAGGCTCATCGATGGCTTTCGGACTCGTCGCCGTGGCAACACTCGCTGCCGCGTATTTCGCACGACCCGTCATGGCATTCGGGCTAACACTCGACCGAGTGCTTTGTGTTGTCGTCGGCCTAGTCAGTCTCGGGCTCGCAGTGCTGTTCTTCTTCCGGTACCGCGACTTCCTACGCCACGAGATGGAGTTCGCCGCGGCTGAAGCAGCGAAGGAATATAAGCCGACGACGAGCAGCAACTACCTGAAGGGAATCTAACCCGCTTCTGTGGGGGCTACGCGCCCGGGCACCCCCCGCAGAAGGCAAGCCAGCCTTGGTGTCAACATGCTCCTAACCGCGAAGCGGGCCCCCCTACCCGACAACTTCCACCCACCAACCGCCCCCAAAACCCCCCTCGCCCATCCCACCACACTTCCCGCCCCCCGCCCCCATAATCTCCACCCCTTGACTGCACTTGACCCCAGCACCGCCGCCACGTTCCAGCCGCGTAGGCCTGGGCCGACGATCGTTGAGATCGGCAAGCTCTTCGAGCGCACGCCCCCGGCTTCCATCGAGGCGGAGATGGCGCTGCTCGGGTCGATGATCCTTGAGCCCAGGATCATCGCCGACGTCATCAGCATCATCCGCGGGCCGGAGGTTTTTTACAACGAGACGCACCAGGCGATCTATGCCGGGCTTGTCCACCTGGCCGACAAGCACGCCACGGCGGACATCCTCATGCTCGGCGAGAAGCTCCGCGACCAGGGCAAGCTCGACGCCGTCGGCGGCGTGGACTATCTCTTCAAGCTTGCCGAGATCGTGCCCACGGCTGTGAACGCCAAGTTCTACGCCCAGCGCGTGGCCGAGAAGGCCAAACTGCGCAAACTCATCGAGGCCGCGGGGCAGACGCTGCACGAGGTGTATACGCAAGGGAGCACCGCGCAGGGTGAGAACGCGCGCGAGCTGATCGACAAGGCCGAGAGCAGGGTCTTTGCCATCGCCCAGCAGGAGCAGACCGGCGAGGCGCAGGACATGCAGACGCTGGTGATGGAGGAGTTCAAGCGCATCGAGGCCGCCACCGGCACGCCGACGGGGATCATGACGGGCTTTGAGGAGATCGACCGGATGCTCGGCGGGTTCCAGCCCGGGGAGATGATCATCCTGGCCGCACGCCCGAGCATGGGCAAGACGGCGATCGCGCTGAACCTTGCCGAGCAGATCGCGCTGGGGACCAACACGCCACGCACGATCCTGGCGGCGACGGGCCGGCAGCGCGTGCCGTGCGGGTTCTTTAGTTTGGAAATGTCCAAAGGCTCGCTCTGCCAGCGCATGCTCTCAGGCTGGAGCGGCATCGACAGCAAACGCCTGCGTTTGGGCCAGTTGCACAAGGCCGAGTATCAGACGCTGCTGGACGCGGCACAGGACCTGGCCACCGCGCCGCTGTTTATCGACGACACGCCGGGGCTGTCGATCACCGCGCTGCGGGCACGCGCAAGGCGCATGGTCGCGCAGCACAAGGTGCGGTGTATCTTCCTGGACTACATGCAGCTGCTCAGCAGCCCCGCGCAGGCACGCGAGAGCCGGCAGGTCGAGGTCTCGGCGATTTCGCGCGGCGTAAAAGAGCTCGCCCGCGAACTGTCGGTCCCGATCATCGCCCTCTCGCAGCTCAACCGCGGCGCGGAGAACCGCGAGGGGAACCGCCCACGCCTGAGCGACCTGCGCGAGTCAGGCTCGCTGGAGCAGGACGCCGACGTTGTGCTGCTGCTGCACCGCGAGGAGTATTACCACATCAACGACCACGACTGGGAGGCAAACAACCCGGACAAGAAGGGCCTGGCCGAGGTCATTGTGGCAAAGCAGCGCAACGGCCCGACGGGTGTTGCGAACCTCGCGTTCGTCAGTTCGGAGACGAGGTTCAAGAACCTTGCCGACGCGGGGATGAGCGCCGGTGGTGGGTATGGTGCGGGCGTTGGGTATGGCGAGGGAGCTTCCAACGCGGGCAAGTATCCGTACGACGCCGAGCAGGTGCGCCAGAGCGGTACGCTGGCGAACAAACTCAAGCCGGTGATCCCGGGCAAGAAAGACCTGGGCCCAGTGGGCAATCCGCCGCCACGCGCGCCGGTTGGCCGGGGGAGCTTCAGCGACAGCATCCGCCCCGGCGGCCCGATCGAAACCCACCGCGACGGCGGCGGCCCAGAACGCCCGACGCCGGAGGCGCTGGACACTGACGGCGACGAAGAAGCCCCGTTCTAAACGCCGGCAACCTCAGGGTGGTGCGGGCCACTGCCGGTGGAGCGGGCCACTCTTGGTGGGGCGGGCTTCCAGCCCGCCGCCGCGGGCCACTCTTGGTGGGGTGGGCTTCCAGCCCGCCGTCGCGGGCCACTCTTGGTGGGGCGGGCTTCCAGCCCGCCGCCGCGGGCCACTCTTGGTAGGGCGGGCTTCCAGCCCGCCGTCGCGGGCCACTCTTGGTGGGGTGGGCTTCCAGCCCGCCGCCGCGGGCCACTCTTGGTGGGGTGGGCTTCCAGCCCGCCGTCGCGTGCCACTCTTGGTGGGGCGGGCTTCCAGCCCGCCGTCGCGTGGATCTACGTTTCGTTGCGCACAAAACCATCGATGCACCACGATGGCCCACAACCCCCGCCGAGGGAAGTTTGGACCTGTTGGTCCACCCGGCGGACTCCACCTGTAAACGAACGTAAACCCCCGCCGGGGGCATTGTGGCGGGTGGTGGTCTACGCAAAACTGCGTACATCCACGGCGTTGCGCGCCGGCTCAACCCAGGAGGGGTTGCGGGTTGTAGCCACGGGTTGCGCCCGCGAAGCGCGGGCTTTACCCGTGGCTACATCCCTTGGCCCCGTTGTGGCCGATCTGATCCCGCAACCCCGATGGGGCTGGTGGTGGAGGGCTTGCACTTGTACCAATTCCGAAATGGAATTTTTCCGTGTCTTCAACCCCGGAGGGGTTGCGGGTTGTAGCCACGGGTGAAGGCGGGGCTTCCCCGCCGGAACCCGTGGAGAGGCGTGGGTTATTTCTCTATTCTTATGAATCACCCGCCCCGGCAGGGGCGGCGGACTCCTCCGCCCCTGCCGGGGCGGGGCGCGGGGGGTGCCCGTCATCCACGGGTCGCGCCCGCGAAGCGCGGGCTTACCCGTGGCTACATGCCGTGGCCCCGTCGGGGCCGGGGGTAAGGCGGGGCGGTGAACTCGGGAAGAGTTGTTTGCAGAACTTACGATACGCTGGGTTGTGTTGGTGTATCTAACTCCGAAGGGATTGCGGGTTGTAGCCCCCGCGGTAGAGGTATCAGCCAATAATCCGACGCCGTGCTCAAGGGCCGACACATTCCTGATCCATTCAAGCCCAAGCGTGAGCCGTCGTATTGGCATGACTGGATCGTCGGCCTTCCTGGGTGGATGCTCTTGGCGGGGCTGAACATTGGGGCGATCCTGCTCATCTTTGTGCTGTTTGTGTACTTTCATAAGTCGAGTTGGGTGCTGAACACGCCGTTCGCTTTGTTCACGGGTGTGAGTTGGGGCAGGTCGACATACTGGAAGTACTTCAACTTCGCGAGCATTGCCCCGCTGTTCGGCTGGATTGCCGCCATCGAGGGTTATGGCTGGCATTCCTGGCGAGCCCAGCACGTCTGGCTCGCCCTGTGCGTGCTCGGGTTGATCGGGCAGGTGGTGGTGCTGTGCTCGCTGCTGTGAGGGTTCGGAACTCCACGAAGAGAATCCGTGTCGTGTCTTCAACCCCGGAGGGGTTGCACCCACGATTTCAACCCCGAAGGGGTTGCGGGGTGTAGCCACGTCTATGAGAACTCACCGCAAGTCAAGCGGGGCGGATCGGGAATCGGCGTGACGCTCAATCGTCTATCCGAGCTCAGCCGTTGCGGGCCTGCCCATATTGGTGGCATTCGAGACAACGCAACGGGCTGCCCCATCGGGTGCCGGGCGCTCTTGCCCACGTGGCTAACGAGCTCGCCGCGTTTGGCCGTCAAGCGTCTTGCCGAGCTCGATCCGATCAGCATGCAGTTCGCGAGATATGTTAATTGAATTGCCGTGAGTTGGTTCTAAGCGGCCGCCGACATTCCACCGCCGTCGCCCATGCCTTTGAGGTCATGCCAGAGCCGGCGTGTCCAGCGGTTGGCGACCGCGGCGATCGCCACGCACGCCGGCTTGCCGCGCTCCAGCAAACCAAGGTACAGGCTGTTCCACTCGCCCGCGCACCGCACCACGCGCTGGGCGACCTGGATCAGCACGGTCTTGAGCGTGGGATCGCCGGCACGCACCAGCCCCGCGTCGGCAACCCGCTCGCCGCTGGAGGCGTTTTTGGGTGTCAGCCCGCAGGAGCGCGAGAGCTGCTTGCCGTTCCTGAAGCGATCGAAGCGGCCGATGACGGCGCGGAGCGTCCAGGCCGTCACGGGGCCGATCCCCTTGACCTGCCGCAGCCGCGCGATCATCGCGTCGCCCGCCGTGGCTTGCTCGAGCTGCGCATCGATCGTGTCGCGGCGCTGCGCGTGGTAGTGGATCTCGGCCAGGAGATCGTCGAGCACGATGCGGGCGCACGGGGGCAGCGTCAGTGCCTTCAGCCACGCAACGTGCCTCAGCGTCCACTTGGTCACGATCTCGGGGGGCGTCGCGACGCGCTTGTCGCGCAGCAGTGCGCCGATGCGGGTCTTGGCGCGACGGATCGCGTCGGTCAGTTGGTGCCGCCGCCGCGTGAGCGTGCGCAGCTCGCGGATCGGCTCGGGCGGCAGCCACACCCCCGGCAGGTAGCCCGTGCGGCACAGGTCCGCCAGCACGCGTGCGTCGCTGCGATCAGACTTGTCGATGGACGAACGCATCTTGCTGACAAGGCCCGGATGCGAGAGCGAGACGCGCCATCCCGTGGCGTGCGCGAGATGGTCGCCAAAGTCCGCGGCCCCGCAGCACGCCTCGATCGCCACGCGCTGCACGTGGCCGAGCGATTGGACCACGCTGACGACGTCGGGCACGGACGAGGCCCGCTTGCTGTTGAGCAGCACCTTGCCCGCGGCGTCGACGACGCACGCTTGCACGCTGCCGCTGTGATAGTCCAGGCCAACGAAGATCGGTACACTTTCCATGAGACCTGCTCCTTCAATGAGGTGAATAGACCCCACATCGAAGGCGACCATGCGTGTGGCCGTCCAAGGCAGGGTCTCATCCCAATCGGGTGCGCCCCGCCCCGGCAGGGGCGGCGGAATCCCCCACCCCCAAACTCCTCCCCAAACTCAACACCAAAAAACCTCTCTGAACACCTTACAACTCAGCCCTCTGAGTCATTCCCCCTCTGGGCACTCCGGGCCTCTGGAGTAAAGCTCGCCCCCAAGCTCGCCACCACCAACGCCACCCCCGCCCCAACCGTCAACACCCACGGCGTAGCCAGCCCCGTCCCCTGCAACCCCACCACCACACCCAGCCCCACCACCAACGCACCCACCCCCGACCACCACGCCAACTTCTTGAACACCACCGCCGCCACAAACACCCCGATCAACCCCGCATACGCAAAGACCATCACCCCCATCGCAAAGTCGATGATGCTCTTCCGGCTCGCCTCGTGCCAATAAACGCACAGCGCCGCGAAGACCGCCATCGCCACACCAATCACCACCGTCGCCACGCGCCCCGCACGCACATACGCCCCCTCCGCCAACCCCGGCCTCAACGGCCGATACAAGTCGTTGATAAAACTGCTCGCCATCGCGTTGAGCGAGCTGTTTATCCCCGCCGGCCCCGCCGCCAGCACACCCGCAAGCATCAGCCCTGCCACACCCACCGGCGAGTGCTCAAACGCAAACCGCGTGATCAACTCCGTCCCCGCCGGCAACCCGCTCGCCGCCGATCCCGCAGGCCCAGCAAAGTAGAGCGACAAAAGCATCCCCAGCAGCACAAACCCCCCAACCACCGGCAGCGTAATCACCACCGTGTTCAGCAGCAGCGACCGCGCCGCGTGTGCCGCGCTCTTGCACGACAGCAGCCGCTGCGTCAAGTCCTGGTCCATCGCAAAGAACGCCAGGTTCAGCAGCATCCACCCTGTTACCGCCGTCAGCAGCGTAAACGGCTTGCTGAAATCCCAGTTGTCCCCCGCCGGCCCGATCAGCACAACCCCACCCCCACCCGGCCCGGCAAACGCCCGCGCCAGCACACTCCCATCACCCGCGGGCAACCTCCACACCAGCACCACACCAAGCACCACCGCCGCGCCCAGATACACCCCCACCTGCACCACATCACTCCAGATCGCCCCACGCGCCCCGCTGGCCAGCGTAAAAAGCGCACCAAAGAGCATGAACCCCGCGATGCACACCAGCAGCCCAACGCCTGTAACCTCACCAAAGACCGCCAAACAAAACGGCACCGCCCCGATATACACCCGCGCCCCCGACGCCATCAACCTCCCACCAAGGTACCACACGCTCGCCATCCGCCGCACCGGCGTCCCATACGCGCGCTCCAGCAGTTCATACGGCGTCTGCACGTTGAGCCGAAAATACGCCGGTAAAAACACCACCGAAACCACCACCGCCGCGATCACCACGCCCACGTTCGCTAGCAGATACCGCAAGTCCCCGCTCGCACCCTGCTGCGGCGCGCCCATGAACGTCGCCGCCGACTGCGCCGTCGCCAAAATACTCACCGCCACCGCCCACGTCGGCATCGACCGCGAGGCCACAAAGTAGTCCTTCGTCGTCCGCGCCTCACGCCGGCTCAGCGACCACCCAACGCACACAAGAAGCCCGACGTACCCCGCCAGCACCACGCCGTCCCAACCTGTAATCACGACCGCGAGCACGCCAACCTATCGGCGTTCAACCCCTCACCCGGCCAGCTTCATCGGGCCCGTCGGCCCCGCCGGCAGCGCATCGATCACCACCCGGTTCCTCCCCGCGTTCTTCGCCGCGTACAACGCCTTGTCCGCACGCTCAAACCACTCCGTCGCCGGCAACGCACCACCACCAGCCGTCCCCGCCACACCCACCGAAACCGTAACCGGGTGCTCGGCGTGCTTCGCCCACCGCACCTGCTGCACCGCCTGCCGAATCCGCTCGGCCACCAGCCCCGCCTCCTCCGATGCCGTCTCGGGCATGATCACGCAGAACTCCTCACCACCATACCGGCATGTAATGTCCGAGTCGCGCACGTTCCCAACGATCACGCTCGCAAACCCCTGGATCACCTCGTCCCCCGCAGGGTGCCCGTACGTGTCGTTGATACGCTTGAAGTTGTCGATGTCCAGCACCGCCAGCGCCAACTTCTTCCCATACCGCACGGCCTCGGCAACCTCCTGCCCCCACCGCCGGTTGAACGCCGAACGGTTGGCCAGACCCGTCAGCCCGTCCACCTCCGCGCGCTCCGCCAGCAGACGCAGCAGACGCTCAAGCCGCAACCCCGAACGCACCCGCGCACGCAACTCCGAAAAATCAAACGGCTTGGTCACATAGTCCGTCGCACCAAGGTCAAAGCACGCCACCTTGTCCTGCGCGCTGCAGAAGCCCGACAACATCACCACCGGCGTGTTCGCCGTCGCCGGCGAACCCCGCAACGCACGCAGAACCGCAAACCCGTCCATCCCAGGCATGTCGATGTCCAGCAGCACCAGCGACGGCTTCCGCTGCGCGCACGCCGCCAGCCCCTCGGCACCACGCTCAAAGCACAGCAGGTCAAACGGCTCCAGACGCAAACGCGCCATCAACAGACGGTGGATGTCCACCGAGTCGTCGATCAGCACCACCAGCGGCTTGGATTCGGGCGTTTGCAACGATGCTTGCCTCAGACCAACAACTCCCCGATTCCTCTCCCCGCACGGCACACCCGTGCACGGGCCACACCGACCCACTCTCACAGGCTCACACGCCTGCACAACGACAGCAACTCATCAACCTGCTCGCGCAGCTCACGCAAGTTCGACGCCGCTCCACCGTCCGTCAGCGACAGGAGCGTTCCCTCCAGCTTCCCCGCCGCCGCGCCCACAACCGGAAACCCGTACCCCCCGCTGGCACCCTTGAGCTGGTGCGCCACCCGCCGCAGGTCCTCAAACTTCTGCGCAGACCACAACCCCGAGAGCATGCTGATGCGCTCGGGCATCTCCGTTACGTACATCTCAACGATCTCCCGCATGTTCGGATCGTTGCAAAACTCACTGCGTATCTGCCCCTCGTGCGGGCTGGGTGTCGTCGGCATGTGCTACTCCAAGACCCCGTCCATCGACCACATCCACCCCACGATTCATCCGCCACACTTCTCCCCCCCGCACATCACGACTCCACAACCAGGGGATGCCGCCAAAGACGTCCGCAAACGCACGTCATGCCCAATAACCCCTCACCCGAGGGGAGGGGCAGGGGTGGGGTTCGCACACATAAAACGCCCGATTGAAGAAGTTCGCGGCGGAGCGGATGTGAGCAGAGCGACGCGGAGAAAAGGCAGAGGTGTCCGCTTGCAGACCCTCAAAAACCGCATCGCCCTCGCTCGATCTACATCCATACCCCACTCCGAAAACCTCTGCCCCTCAGTCCTCTGAGTGATTCCCCTTTGGGCCCTCTGGGCCTCGGGAGTGAAGTTTCCTCTTCTTCCCCCAATCAATGCCGGAACGTGATCCGAGCCTTCGTCAAGTCATACGGCGACATCTCCACCGTCACCCGATCCCCCGGCAAAATCCGGATGTAGTTCATCCGCATCTTCCCGCTCACATACCCCAGCACCGTCAGCTTGTTGGGCAGCTTCACGCGGAACATCGCGTTCGGGAGGCTCTCGACGACCTCCGCCTCCATCGTCAACTTGTCATCATCTTTCGCCATAAGTGCTCGTCTATCTCTCCCCGGCCAAGCCGGCCAGGTTTACGCCAGCCGGCTCCGCAGCCTTGGCCCACCATCACCCTGCGCGCCCAGGAAGCCCTGGTAGTTGCGCATCAACAAGTTCGCCTCCACACGCTGCATGAAGTCCAGCACCACGCTCACCACGATCAGCAGCCCCGTCCCACCCAGGAACTGGCTGACCTGGAACGGCACGCCGAACTGCGCGCTGACAACCATCGGCAGCACGGCAATCACCGCCAAAAACGCCGCGCCGACGTACGTGATCCGCCCCATCACCGTCTCGAGATACTCCGCCGTGCGCGGCCCGGGCCTGATCCCGGGGATGAAACTGCCCGTATCCCGCAGCTGCTTGCTCATATCCTCGGGGCTGAACTGGATCGTGATCCAGAAGTAGGCGAAGAAATAGATCAACAAAACCTCGCCGACGATGTACGGGAACTGCCCGTTGGCAAAGTT
>JAJTGZ010000061.1:10647-23614 GCA_021299385.1 Phycisphaeraceae bacterium
AAGCTCCGGTCCCCGCCCACCACGCTCCGCCCAGCACTCCGGCTGTGCTTGGCCATCTGGATCGGTATCCGCCTCTGCCCCACCGTCAGCAGCACCGACCCGCCCACCACCACAATGAACCCCGCCAGCAGGCACGCCACACCCACCGGCCCGATCTTCCCATCCTGCCCGGGGGCGTAGTTGTTGATCACGTACATAACCGCCGAGGGCATCTGGCTCAAAATCCCCGCCGCGATGATCAGAGACAACCCGTTGCCGATCCCGAACTTGTCGATCTGCTCACCCAGCCACATCAAAAACACCGTCCCCGCCGTCAGCACAATCACCGCCATAAACCACCACTGCGGCAGCGCGGCCCACTGCTCCAGCAGCAGCCCCTGGCTCTGGATCACCTTCAACCACCCGATGCTCTGGAAGACGCACAGCACGATCGTCGCGTACCGCGTCCACTCCATCACCTTCTGACGGCCCGTTGGCCCGTCCTCCTGAATCTTCTTAAGCTTCGGCCAGACCGTGCTGAGCAACTGGAAGATGATCGACGCCGTGATATACGGCATCACACCCATCCCGAAAATCGTCGAGTGGCTCAGCGACCCGCCCGAAAACATGCTCACAAACTGGGCCGCTCGCACCATCGCCGAGTCCGTTTCCTGAGACGCCCGGCTGAACTGCTCGGCCAACTTCTCGGCGTTTACACCGGGCACCGGAATCCAGTGCCCAATCCGGTAGACCGCCAGCATCGCCAAGGTAAAAAGCACCTTGTTGCGCAACTCGGCTACCCGAAATACATTCACAAGCGCGTTGATCATAAAGCAGCGATCCCGCAACACCCCGGCAGCAACACAAACGCCGGGATAATGTCCACACAACAAACAAACCCCAACCGCAACGCGATCCGGGTAGCAGGGGCGATTCTAGCGCACCCAAACCCCCGGCGAAGCGCACCCTCCCCACCTCCCGCCAACCCCATCCCGTTGCGCCCAAAACCGTCGATGCACCACGATGCCGCCACAGCCTCGCCGAGCAAAGTTTGGACCCGTAGGTCCACTCCCGAACCCCCACCCATAAACGAACGCACACCCCCGCCGTGGGCCGTGTGGCGGGTGCGGTCAAAAACGCGCTCGCGGATATCCACCTCATTGCGCGCCGGCCCGCGCCGTCCGGCCATCACGCCTCGGCGAAGTCGTACCTTGCCGCGTAGCGCCCTGTGGCCAGCCATTGCAACTGGCGGGTCAGGTCGTTGACCAGCGCGCTGGCGCCGAAGCGGAAGAGCGTCGGCGTGAGGTAGGCGCCGCCCTCGATCTGCCCGAGCGTTTCGTGGAGCATGCACAGGTAGTGCAACGCCGACTTGCTGGTGCGGATGCCCCCGGCGGGCTTCATCCCGATGCACTCGCCGGTGCGGTGGTGGTGCTCGCGGATCGCCTCGAGCATCACGAGCGTTACGGGCATCGTCGCCGCCGGCTCGACCTTGCCGGTGCTGGTCTTGATGAACCCCGCGCCCGGGACCGCCGCGATGCCCCCATCGTGCAGTGCTTGGATCGCGATGTCCGAGGCGAGGCGTGCGTTGTCGAGTGTTTCCAGTTCGCCGGTTTCGAGGATGACCTTCAGGTGCGCGAAGGGGTGCTTGGCGTCGCGGAAGCCGCACGCCTGGATGGTGGCGCGGATTTCGTCATAGACCCGCGCGTGCTCGCCGGCCAGGAACGCACCCCGGCTAATGACCATATCGATCTCATCAGCCCCCTCACCAACAGCCCGGCGGGTCTCCTCCAGGCGCGTCTTCAGCGCGTACTGCCCACTGGGGAACCCCGTGGCAACGGCGGCAATCTTGACCTTGCCCGTTGCGCCGAGCTTGGCCAGCTCACGCCTGGCCGCGGGGACCAGGCGCGGGTAGACGCAGATCGCCGCCACCGGTGGCAGGCCGGCGATGGTCCCGTCGCTGGGGTCCACCGCTTTCTGGCAGAGGCTGCGGACCTTCTCGGGCGTGTCCTTGCCCTCGAGCGTCGTCAGATCGACCATAGACAACGCCAGGCGGATGCCCTGCCCCTTGCTGGCACCCTTGATCGACCGCTTGGTGAACGACGCGGCCCGGAACTCGGCCATCACTTTGTCAACAGGCACACGCGCCGGCAATAGCATGGCGTGATCCTAGTAGTGGTAGCAAAGTCCTGGCTGCCCCAGCACCTCGGGCTTCCCGCCGGCGAAGCCTAAACTTCCCTCTTGCCTACGCCGACGCTCCAACCCGAACTGGACCAGCGCCCGATTGTCGAGCTGCTCAAAATCGCCATCCCGTCGATCGCGACGATGACCAGTTACAGCGCGATGCAGTTCGTCGACACCCTGATGGTCTCGCGCATCACCCCGGCCGACCCCATCTACGTCGCCGCCGCGGGCAACGGGGGCGTCTGGGCGTGGATGCCCATGGCCATCGCGATGGGGATCACAGGGATGGTCAACACGTTCGTGAGCCAGCACCTTGGCGCAGGGGAGCCGCGCAAGGGTTCTGCGTATGCCTGGAACGCGCTGTGGGTGGCGTTGATCTGGTCGATCTGCCTGCTGCCGTATGCGTTGCTGCTGCCGACGATCTTCCGTTGGCAGGGGCACGGCACAAACCTGATCGCCCTTTCAAGTCAGTACGGGCAGATTCTCCTCTACGGCTCTTTCTTGACCCTTGCCGCTCGGGCGCTCGCCCAGTACTTCTACGGGCTGCACAGGCCGTGGATCGTGCTGCTGGCCGCGCTGGCCGGGAACATCACCAACGTTGTCTGCAACTATTTGCTGATCTATGGCAACGAGCGGTTGGGGATTCCCGCCCTGGGCGTTCCCGGCGCGGCACTGGGCACCGTCATCGGCACGTTCGTCGAACTGCTCATCCCAGCGGTCCTTTTCCTTTCAGGCCCGTTCAACCGTGAGTTTGGCACGCGCTCGGCCTGGAGGTTCAGCCGGGCGCACGCCGCGGGCCTGTTCAAAACTGGCTGGGCTCCCGCGCTCATGTACGGCAACGAGATGATCTGCTGGGCAATCTTTATGTCTGCGTTGGTCGGGAGTTTCGGCGTCAACCACAACGCCGCGTCGTGGATCACGCTGCGGTACATGCACACCAGCTTCATGCCCGCCGTGGGGATTAGCTTTGCAATCACCGCGGTGGTCGGCAAGGCGATGGGCGCTGGCCGGCCTGACCTGGCGGCCCAGCGCGCCTGGACGGGCGTCAAGCTCGCGATGGTCTACATGTCTTTTTGCGCGATCCTCATGGCCATCTTCCGCGAGCAGGCCGTCGGGCTGTTTATCCAGGAGAGCACCAACCCGGCCGACGTGGTGGAGATTCTGCGGATCGGTTCGACGATCATGATCGTCGCGGCGTGCTTCCAGGTCTTTGACGCGCTGGGCATCTCCCTCGTCGGTGCACTGCGCGGGGCGGGGGACACGGTTGTGCCGGGCGTGGTTACGATGGTGCTCTCATGGACGCTGATCATCGGCCTTGGGATCACCATCATGCGGGTGGCGCCGGGGCTTGGTGCCATTGGCCCGTGGATCGCCGCAGCTGTGTACATCATCGTCTTTGGCATCTGGGCCGGGGGGCGCTTCTGGCGCGGCAAGTGGAAGAGCATCCGCCTCATCGGTGAGCAAGGGGGTGTGAACCCATGAGCCTCGTGATCGGCCAAGATCGACAGACGTTTGGGCACGCGCTGGTGCCCGTGCTGGCCGTTGCGCTGCTGGCAACGGCGGTGCGGCTGGTGTACCTGGTGTACCTGTGCCCGTACGACCTGGTCGAGGACGAGGCGTTTTATTGGGAGTGGTCGCTGCACATGGACTGGTCGTACGCGACCAAAGGCCCTGGGATCGCGTGGGCGATCTGGTTGAGCACAAACCTCCTGGGCACCAGCGAGGCGGCGGTGCGTGCCGTGGCGGCCGTCGCGGCGGGTATCAGCACGCTGGCGGTCGGCGCGCTCGCGGCGGATGTTGCCGCGTATACACACAAAGGCTCGCAGGGGCGAGCTTCGCCCGTGCGTGTGGGTGTGGTCGCCGGGCTGTTGTGGAACGCCACGCCTGTGTTTGCGGGGATCGGGATTTTTTCAACGATCGACGGGCCCTACATCGCTTGCTGGGCGGTCGCGGCGTGGTCGGCGTGGCGTGCGATCGTGTTGCGCTCGCCGATCGCGTGGGTTGTGCTCGGGCTTGCCATCGGGGTCGGGTTTTTGTTCAAGTACACGATCTTGCTGCTGCCGCCCGGGTTGCTGCTCTTTGTGCTGCTGAGCCGGGGGTATCTGCGGGCGGGCGTGCGTGGAAGGGCAGTGTGGCCATGGGCCTTGCTTGCGGGTGCGGTGGCGGTTGTCGGGCTGCTGCCGGTGTTGATCTGGAACAGCCAGCACGACTGGCAGACCATCCGGCACCTGCTCGGGCACATGGGCTTTGCCGGCGGGGACGTCGCGCCGCACCGGCCCGGGGCGGGGCAGCGTTTCCCGCTGCAATGGTTCCTCGAACTGCTCGCGGCGCAGGCGGGGATGCTCATTACGGTGATCGTGCCGGTGGTGGCATCAACGATCTGGGGCACTCGGCGTGGTGGAGCGCCGTTTGATCGGCCGCTGGGGGTGCGGTATCTGCTCCTGGCCGCGGGGCCGATTTTGTTGCTCTACGCCCTGGTCTCGCTGATCACCAAGCCGCAGGCGAACTGGCCGATCGGGGCGTATGTAACGCTGATCCCGCTGGCGGCGTTGTGGATGACCGACCCGGATGAGCCCGTTGGGCTACGCCGCTTTGCACGCAACGCGGCGATTGTCGGCGGCTTGCTGACGGCGTTGATCCTCGCGCGTGCGGACCTGGCGCGCTCGGCAGTGTCGCTCGTCAGCCCCGCGCTGGCCCAGCGCATCCCCCTTGGCCGGCTGATGGGGGCACGGGAGATGGGCCAGGACGTCCACGATCGGCTGCAAGGGCTGCGGGCTCAGACGGGTTTGGAGCCCTTTGTTGTTACGATCCAATATGGTCGGGCATCAAGGGTCCGTTTTTATCTGCCGGGGCGGCCGACGACGTTCTGTGCAAGCTCGAAGGTTGGCGGACGGATCGTGCAGCAGGACTACTGGCCAGAAGCGGACTTGTCCAGCCCCGCGCTGCTCGGGCGCCCGGCGTTGATCGTTGGTGGCAGCGCCGACGGCTCGACGTGGGCGCGTGCGTTTGCCCGCATCGAGCCGGGACCTCGGCTGGCAGGTGAGGGGAAGGCGGAGATGCCGGTGTTTATTGGGTATGGGTTCAAGGGGTTTCAACCCACAAACCATCCATAACCCTGACACGTCCGCACGCCACGCAAACAAAATCCTATCCACTATCCACTCTATTGATTATCCACAAACTTCTCTCCGCGTCCTTCCGCCACCCTCGGCCCCCTCTGCGAAGCTCTTGTTCCAACTCTTACACGCAAGAGCGTGCAATTCGCACTGCCCCGCACCACACCCCGCCGCTTGGTGCTAGACTTCCCCCCTGTCCCTCGACCGGCAACCCGCGGCGGAGCCCGCTGTCGATCATCACTTCAGGCGTTGTGCCTGGGGGTTGATCGAGGCGGACCGTATTGGCCGGCAGAGGTTTTATCCGCACACGCGCGGGCGAAAGCCAGACTAACCCATGATCGATGAGACCCTGATTGCATCCCTGAACCTGAACCTGGATAAAGACATGGAGGCGCTCTTTAAGGGGAGCGTCGCCACGGACATGAACGACATTGTCGGGCAGGCAACGACGGACCTGACGGCCGGGTCGATCTTGGAGGGGGTCGTGGTCGGGTTTGCCGGCGACGACGTGGTCATCGAGGTCGGGCTCAAGAGCGAGGGGCTGGTGCCCAAGGATGAGTTTGACGCCGAGGTGAAGGCCGGCGACAAGGTGCGCGTCTATCTGGAGAAGCTCGAAGGGGACGGCGGCCTCGTCGAGATCAGCAAGCGCAAGGCCGACCGGATGCTCAACTGGCAGAAACTAGTTGACACCACGCGCGAGGGGGACGTTGTTGAAGGGAAGGTAACCAAGAAGATCAAGGGCGGGCTGCTCGTCGATATCGGCGTCCCCGTCTTCCTCCCCGCCAGCCAGGTGGACGTGCGCCGGCCTGGGTCGATCGATGAGTTTATGGGCCGCGTCGTCCGCGCCAGCGTCATCAAGATCGACCTGGAGCGGCGGAACATCGTCATCAGCCGGCGTAAGTTGATCGAGGAGGAGCGCGAGCACGCCAAGAGGCGTCTGATGGAGACGCTCAAGGAAGGGGACATTGTCCACGGGGAGGTCAAGAACATCGCCGACTTTGGTGCGTTTATCGACCTGGGCGGGATCGACGGGCTGCTGCACATTACGGATATGAGTTGGTCGCGTGTGAACCACCCCAGCGAGGTCCTCAAACTGGGGCAGAAAGTCGAGGTCAAGATCCTCAACGTCGACCGGGAGAAGGAGAAGATCGCGCTGGGGATGAAGCAGCGTGAGGCCTCGCCGTGGGAGGCGATTGAGCAGAAGTACCCCGTCGGTTCGCGCGTGCACGGGACGGTGGTGAACCTGATGTCCTACGGCGCGTTCATCCGCCTCGAAGACGGCATCGAGGGTCTGGTGCACATCTCGGAGATGTCTTGGACACGCCGGATCAACCATCCCAGCGAGATCGTCGAGCCGAACAAGGAGGTCGATGTCGTGGTGCTGGCGATCGACAAGAACAAGCAAGAGATCAGCCTGGGGATGAAGCAGACGGAGATCAACCCGTGGGAGCTTGTCAGCGAGAAGTACCCCCCTGGGACGGTCATCGAGGGCGCGGTGCGGAACTTGGCGAACTACGGCGCGTTCATCGAGATCGAGCCGGGTATTGATGGGCTGCTGCACGTTTCTGACCTGTCTTGGACCAAGAAGATCACGCACCCCAACGAGCTGCTGAACAAGGGTGAGAAGATCCAGTGCGTGGTGCTGGACGTTGACCGCGACAAGCAGCGGATCGGGCTGGGCGTCAAGCAGCTCACCGAGGACCCGTGGGTTACGGCGATCCCCGAGCACTACCGCCCGGGCATGGTCATCCGTGGCAAGGTGACCAAGATCACCAACTTCGGCGTCTTTGTCGAGCTGGAGAACGACCTCGAAGGCCTCTTGCACATCTCCGAGCTGGCCGACCACAAGGTGGAGAACCCGCAGGACGTTGTCAAGCCTGGCGACGAGGTGGATGTGAAGATTCTGCGTGTGGATATCTCGGATCGGAAGATCGGGCTTTCGCTCAAGCGTGCGCAGTGGGGTGATACCTCGGGCACGGGCGCGACAGGCTCGGGCACGGGCGAGAGCCGTGCGCCGCGCGGGCCGGTGCCGACGAAGGGTGGCATGGACGACCACGGCGCGCTCGGCAGCGACAAGTTTGTGTTCAAGCCGAAGGATTGATCGGCTGGGGCGATCAAATGACCAAATGGTCAAATGGCCAAATGGTCAAATAAAGGCGCACGATTTCGTGCGCCTTTTTCTATTTGACCATTTGACCATTTGGCAATTTGGCAATTTGACCATTTCGCCTATGCTCCTGCATGGTCGACCCCACCCACGTCGATGTCTCCAAGGCGCTATCGGGGAGCTGCGCGTTCAGCGACGAGCACCTGCCGGACGTGCTGCCGGCGGAGCCGTTTGGGATGTTGACGCAGTGGCTGGCCATGGCGGGGGAGTTGCGTGTGCAGCCGAACCCGAACGCGATGACGCTGGCGACGGTCGGGGCGGATGGTTCGCCGAGCGCGCGGGTTGTGCTGGCCAGGAGGATCGACGCGGGGCTGGGGTATGTTGTGTTCTTTACCAACTACGCCAGCGAGAAGGGTTTGCAGATGGCCCAGAACGCGCGGGTGGCGTTGTGCATGCACTGGGACAACCTTGATCGGCAAGCGCGGATCGAGGGTGTGGCGACGCGTAGCCCGACGGCTGAGAGCGATGCGTACTTCAACAGCCGGCCTGTGCCCTCGCGGATCGCCGCGTGGGCCAGTGAGCAATCCCGGCCGATCGCTTCGCGTGGTGCGCTGTTGGAGCAGAACGCCCGAGCCGAGGCGCGGTTTGGGGATGCCGCTGGCGCGTCGGCGTCGGGTGGGGTGCAGGTGCCGCGGCCGGGGCATTGGGGTGGGTTTCGGGTGTGGGCGTCGCGCGTGGAACTCTGGCGTGGGCACAGCAACCGCCTGCACGACCGGGCACGGTGGGAGCGTCTGCTCACGCCGGCGGAGGTCGATGGGGTGGCGGGTTTTGCAGGCTCGGCGTGGTCGGCAACGCGGTTGCAGCCGTGATGGGCGTGGCAAAGCCCTTTATGCCCAGCGCCGCTTGCGGTGGTACCCTCATGAGCATGACTGGGCGATACACCAAACCCGCGCTGACGATTTTTATGCTCTCTTCGTTGGTGCTGCTGGCCTCCTGCGGGGATTGGCGGCTGTTTACCAGCCGGGAGACCTCGCCGCTGCGGATCACTTCTGATACGGGCAGCGCCGACTTCGCCCCCGCGCTGCGGACGATCGTCTACCGCTCGGCGGACTCCTCCTCGGCTGAGATTTACCTGACCGACCTGCCCTTGCAGCGGCTCACCGACCTGGACGACACGCTGGGGGACGTGTCGGGGACGATCATCCACATCGTCATCTTCCTGCAACCCAGGGCCGGGCGCACGCCGATTGATAACACGGCGTGCAACGCATCGATCCGGCAGATCATCCTCAGCGGGCCTGAGCGCGGCGTCTTTGGCGGCGGGGGGTTCGTTGTTCCCAGCGGGCTTGGGGAGGCGACGATGAGCGCGTCGGTCAGCGGGGCGACGCTGCGGCTGACGGGTAAGACGGCGGGGTTTGTCGATGCACTCGGGCCCAGCCGGGTTGCTGGGTCGTTTACCGCGGTCAACGACCAGGAGCAGACCCGGCTGCTGGCGCAGCGGTTGGTCCAAATCCTCGCCAGCGTTAAAGACGTACCGACAAAGTAACCCCTCCGCCGAGAGGAGGGGCAGGGGTGGGGTTGGCTCACACAGAAGACCAAGAAGAAGATGTTCGCGGAGGTCGCGAAGGAAGCCGGAGGAACGCGGAGTCAATGCCTGCTGCTGCCACAGTCTTCCCTACAGCCGCACCCCAACAAAACTTTGCACCTCTGAACCTCTGCCACTTTGCCACTCCGCTCTACAGCGGCACGACGACCATGTCCGGCTCTTGGGCGACCGCTGCTTTGGGCATGTGCACTTCTGTAACAAGTCCGGCCAGGGCCGGTACGAGGCGGGCGAGTTGTTGGCGGGTGTCGGCGGGGTTGTAGATGGTCGGGGTGTTGCCGGTGGCGGTGGCGAGCAGGTCTAGGCCGATCTGGGCTTCGGGGCGAGCGTTGCCGCGTGGGGCGATGGCGGCCTCGAAGGCCTGGAGGATGCCCTTGGCGTTCTGGAAGGTGCCGGATTTTTCGACCCATGTGGTGCCTGGCAGGACAATGTCAGCCGAGTCTGAGAGCGCGCTGGGGAGGGTGTCGATGAGGACGAGGACCTTGCCCTTGAGGGCCTCGGTGAGGTCGCTGGTAACCCACGCGCTGGGGTAGTTGCCGGTGGCAATGACCGAGCCGATGTCGCTGACGCGTAGCTCGGCCAGGAGCTCTTCGTAGGCTGGGACCTTCCCGAGGGAGTGTGCCTGGGCGAAGGCTTCCAGGACGCGCCGGACGCCGCGGGCGTTGGGGGCCTTCTCGGCGTAGACGCGGAAGGCCTTGGGGTCGTCGGGTGCGACGCCCAGGGGGAAGAGTTTGTCGCTGCCCAGGGTCGGTACGGGGCCGAGGGCGAGGATGACGCGTTCGTCGATGGCGAGTGCGGCACGGGCGAGGGTCCCGGCGTCCTCGCAGCTGAGCATCGGGCTGACGATGAGGGCGAGGCGCTTGCCGCTGGCTTCGCCGGCCGAGAGGAGTGCGACGGCCTCGGCGAGGGCGCGTTGCCAGTCGGTGGGGACGCGGGTGCCGTATTGCTTGCGGGTGGGTGTGTCCAGGCGGTCTTGCTGGTGGACGTGCTTCCACCCGTGGCGTACCTCGTCGGTGATCCAGTGCTTGTTGACGGACATGTTGGTGCGTGGCTTGATGCGGTAGACCTTGCCGTCGTTGTGGTGGATGGAGATGTTGTCGCCGCTGGCGGTCAGGCCGTCGATGCTTGGGGTTTCTTTGAGGAACCAGACGCGCTGGGCGAAGAGGAAGTCTTTGTCGAGCAGTGCGCCGACGGGGCAGAGGTCGACGACGTTGCCGGAGAGTTCGTTGGCGAGTGCCTGGCCTGGGAAGACGTCGATTTCTTCGCGGTTGCCCCGGCCTGCGACGAGGAGCTCGGCGGTGCCGGAGATTTCGCGTGTGAAGCGGACGCAGCGAGTGCACATGATGCAGCGGTCGCTGTAGAGGTAGACGTGCGGGCCGAGGTCCTTCTTTGGGTTTTTGACCTTGGCTTCCTCGAAGCGCGAGACACCCCGGCCGTATTCGTAGCTGTAGTCTTGGAGGTGGCACTCGCCGGCCTGGTCGCAGACCGGGCAGTCGAGCGGGTGGTTGATGAGGAGGTACTCCATGACGGCTTTTTGGTTGGCGACGGACTTGGGGCTGTCGGTGTAGACGACCATGCCGTCGATGCAGGCGGTCTGGCAGGTGGGCAGGAGTTTGCCGCCCATGTAGGGCGTGAGTTTGCCGGTGGCTTTGTCGGGCATCCAGACCTCAGCGAGGCAGATGCGGCAGCTGGCGACGATGGAGAGCGCGTCGTGGTAGCAGTATTGCGGGATGTCGACCCCGGCCGCGTTGGCGACCTGGATGATCATCTGGCCTGGCTGGAAGTCGCGTTCGACGCCGTTGATGGTGACTTTGGGCATATCGGCAGAGGGTAGGGCTGGGGTGGGAGTGGGGGGTTAGGAGGTGGTGTCGGTGGTGTTGGCGGCGGTGGCTGCGCGTCGGGCGAGGCGTTGCTGGTGGAGGAGTTTGGGGGTGATGTGGAAGGTTGCCAGGGCCTTGCCGACGCGGATGGTTTTGCCCAGGCCGCGTGTGGGGAGTTGCTGTACGACTTCGATCTCGATGTCGAGGTTGAACTCGGCCTGGGTTTGCAGGAGCGCGTCGAGGTCTTGCTGGGGGTTGATTTTGTAGATGGCCGGGCCGAAGCAAGGGCGGAGGAACTTGTAGGTGAGTTGCTTGCAGACGACGGTGTAGTCGCCGCCGACGCGGCCGTGGATATAGGTGCCGCCGACGATCTCGGCGTTGCCGAGGAGGGCGGCACCGGCCATGGCGTTGTACCAGTTGCGGTTGAAGCGTCGGAAGGGGAGGACGCCGGCGAAGGTGTTGCCGTCGATTTTTTTGAACTTGATCCCGCTGCGGAAGGCGTAGGGGAGCCAGATGAGGCTGGCGAGTCGGTGTGCCCAGTTGTACTTGACGGTCAGCCGGCTGATGATGGACTCGACGTGGTCGTAGAGCTTGCGGTGCTGGCGGAGGTTTTGGGGCGCGGGTGGCTGCTGGCCTGGGCCGGCCGGTGGGAGAGGGGGTTGGATCGGCGTGGCGGACATCGCGGGAATGTTATCCCCGCGGGGTGTGGGGCTGGGTATTGGTGTGGGGTGGGATGCTGAGTGGAAAGGCAGTTTACCACCGAGGCACAGAGGCACGGAGAAGAGGGGGGATTGGATAAGAAGCAGGGAACATTTCTCCCTGATTTCTCGGTGGCTCTGTGGTGGAAACTCTTTGATGCGCAGGCTGGAAGCCTGCTCCACCATCAACTAACCCCACCCCTGCCCCTCCCCGCCAGGTTCTTCTGGGGGAGGGGTTTTTAGAGGAGTGGGTTTTTCATGCCGGTGGTGTAGGCGCGGGTGGGGCTGAGGTTGGGTTCGATGTTGATGTAGACGTCGCTGTAGAGTTCGGGCTCGATGGCGGGCGCTTCGCAGGCCTCGGCGTATTCGACGGCGTCGACGGCGATGGCCTTGCAGTCGCTGACGATCTGGTCGAAGGCGCCCTCGCTGAGGCACTTGCGGTCGTGCATGAGGTGCTGGGCGAGGCGTTCGATGGAGTCTTTGCTGCGCTGGCCGTCGACCTCTTCTTTGGTGCGGTACTTTTGCGGGTCGCTCATGGAGTGGCCCTGGTAGCGGTAGGTGAGCATGTCGACGAAGGCTGGGCGGCTGGTCTCTCGGCAGCGGTCGGCGAGGGGCTTGAAGTGGTCGTAGAGGTTGAGGATGTCGGTGCCGTCGATCTGGAGGCCTTCCATGCCGTAGGCGCGGGCCTTGGCGGTGAGGTCATGGGCCATGGTGGTGCCGCGTTCGATGGCGGTGCCCATGGAGTAGCGGTTGTTCTCGACGACGTAGATGACGGGGATATCCATGAGTCCGGCGAGGTTCATGGCCTCGTGGAGCGCGCCCTGGTTGAGTGCGCCGTCGCCGAGGTAGGCGAGGGAGACTTTCTTTTTGGCGGGTACGAACTCGCCGTGGGCGACGGGTGAGTTGTCGGGGCGGTTGACGGAGCGTTTGAGGACGTCGAACTCATACTTGGCGGCGAAGGCGAGGCCCGTGCCGAGGGGTGTTTGTGCGCCGACGATGCCGTGGCCGCCGAAGTTCCAGTTGGGGCGGTCGAACATGTGCATGGAGCCGCCCTTTCCCTTGGCGCAGCCTGTGATTTTGCCGAACATCTCGGCCATGCAGGCACGTGCGGACATGCCGCGTGCGAGGGCGTGCCCGTGGTCGCGGTAGGCGGTAACGATGGGGTCGTCGTGGTTGATGGAGTTGATGGTGCCGACGGCGAGTGCTTCTTGGCCGATGTAGAGGTGGCAGAAGCCGCCGATTTTGGCTTGCTGGTAGCTTTGGGCGCAGCGGTTCTCAAACTCGCGGATGAGGAGCATGTCGCGGAGCCACTTCAGGAGTGTTTCGTTGGGGAGTTTGTCGCTGGGTCGGGAGCCGGGGGCGGTTTTGGGGGTGGGGGAAGGGTTGCCGTTGAGGCAGACCTTGCTGGCGGTGATCTCGTAGCGTCCCTCGACGACCTCGACTTTGCCGGTTTGGGGGCCGGG
>JAJTGZ010000102.1 GCA_021299385.1 Phycisphaeraceae bacterium
CCTTCACCACCCCCGAACACAAGCCGCTCCGCGATGGCGACACCATCCAGATCGGCGGTGTGACCGTGCAGGTGTGGCACACCCCCGGCCACACACCGGAGCACATTTCGTTCCTCATCCACGAGAACGGTGTGCTGCAAGGCGCAATGACCGGCGACTTCATCTTTGTGGGCGACGTCGGGCGACCGGACCTGCTGGAGAACGCCGCCAACATGAAGGGCACCGCCGAACCCGGCGCGCGCCGCCTTTTCCAATCCGTGCAGCGCTTCGCCGCCTTGCCGGATCACATCCTCATCTGGCCGGCGCACGGGGCGGGTTCCGCCTGCGGCAAGAGCCTAGGCGGGGTTCCGGTGACCACCCTGGGCTACGAAAAGGCCACGGGATGGGCGTGGCGCATCTCCGACGAGAACAAGTTCGTGGAGGAAGTGCTGGCCGGGCAGCCCGAGCCGCCTTTCTACTTCAAGATGATGAAGCACCTGAACAAGGTCGGCCCCGATCCGCGCCCGGCGGTGGACGCTCTGCCGCGTTCTAGCTCGCTCGTCGAGTTTGAAGCCGCCCGCCAGCGGGGAGCCGTGGTGCTGGACGTGCGCCCCTCGGCCATGTACCTCCGTGAGCACATCCGGGGCTCGCTCCACATCCCCATCTACGCGATGTTTGCGCAGTACGTGGGTTGGCTGGTGGACTTCCAGGAAGAGGTGATCCTCATTGCCTCCGACGAAGCCAGCGCCAAGCAAGCCGCTACCTACATGGCGTACATCGGCTGGGATCGCGCCACGATGTGGTTCGGCGAGGACATCCTGCGCACTTACGAACGAGCCGGTCACGAGTTAGTGACCACCGCCGACCTGCAAGCCTGCGACGTGCCGAAGGATGCGGTATGGATTGACGTGCGGGGCCGCAACGAGCGCCTGGGGCAGAACATCCCCGACGCCGTGGGCATCACCCTGGGCGAGATGGTGGTCCGCAAGGATGAAATCCCGCAGGGCAAGCGCCTGGCGATCAGTTGCCAAGGCGGTACCCGCTCCCCGATTGGGGTCTCGGTGGCCGAGCGACTGGGGCACGACGTGCTCAATGTCCGCGACGGCTATTTGGGCTTCCTCACCTGCCAGGGCCGCCAAAAGGTCTCGGTTTAGGCCGTCCTTCCTGTCCGGTTCACGCCCTCCTTCCCACCTGGGACCAGGAGGGCGTGGCCTTGTTCGGCTATGCTCTCGGCCATGACCGAGGCGCAATTGCTGCAAGAATGCCGGACCGAATGCCAACAGATGGTGGCGGAAATCGAGGCCCTGCTGGAGGGTGCGAGCCCCGAACAACTCCAAGCCGCCATGGGGCCGAAATCTTGGCACTCGCTGCAGATCGTGGACCACTTTGTGCGGGCGCACGGCCCGTACCTCGAAGCCTGCCGCCCCGTGGCCGCCCAGGCCCCGGCGGGGGATGGGCAAGAAGTGAAGCTGAAGTTCTTCACCCGCATGATCGTCCGGCAAATACGCAAGGGCACCGTCCCCGCCTTGCCGAATCTGGTGCCCCCGCCGACCCCAGCGGAGAACATCGTACAAACTTGGCGCGACCTAGAGCGCAACACCGACGAGGTATGGGCCAGCCTGCAGGGCAAGTCGCTTTCGCACCAAGAATTCCGCAATCCCGAGCTCAGGATTGTCCGCATGCATCTGGCGGACTGGGTGGAGATCCGCCGCAGGCACCTGGCTTATCACCTGCCTCAGTTTCGTGCGCGATTGAAGTGCTAAGGCCTCATATCCAGGCAACCTTGACCCCCTTTCGACCGTGATACATAGCGAGAATCATTGCCATGGCAAATGAAATTATCATCGCGACGGACGCAAATCAAAAGCTCGCGACGCGCCCCACCAGCCCCGAAACGCGGCTGGCGAATCCGGTGCCGGGCATCCTGTTCCTGGCTTCGGCCGGCCTGGGTTGGGCCGTATTTGGCAGCACCATCGGCACGGTGGCAGGCGCCCTGGGCTTCGCCGGGTCGCTCGTTGTGGGCTCGGTGCTGGCCAGCAGCATCCGCATGGCCGCGCAGTGGGAGAAAGGGATCGTCTTCCGCTTCGGGAAGTTTGTGGCCACCAAGGGGCCGGGCGTCTTCTTCCTGGTGCCCTTTGCCGACACCGTACGCATGGTGGACACCCGCATCCGCACCATCGAGATTCCGCACCGCCAGGCCATCACCAAGGACAACGTGCCGGTGCGGCTCGACGGCGTGATTTTTATGCGCGTGGATGACCCCTCGGCGGCGCTGATTCGCGTGCAGAACTACACCCAAGCGGTGCTGGAGTACGCCCAGACGGCCCTCCGCGACATCGTGGGCGGCATGACGCTGGACGAAATCTTGGCCGACCGAGAACTGCTGGGCCAACGGGTGGAAGCGATGGTGGAGCACGAAATTGACGGCTGGGGACTGGAGGTGGCGGCGATCCGGATTCAAGATATCGAGCTGCCCGAGGACCTGAAGCGGGTGATGGCCCGCCAGGCGAGCGCCGAGCGCGAAAAGCGCGCGACGATCACCAAGGCCGAAGGCGACCGCGAGGCCGCCGAGAACCTGGCCCTGGCCGCCCAGAAGATGGCGACCAGCCCGGGGGCGCTGCAACTCCGCACCCTGCAGACCCTGGATAGCCTGGGCACCTCGCCTTCCAACACCATTGTGCTGGCGGTGCCGGTGGAGCTTTCGAACGCGCTAAAGGCCGTGCCGGAGCTGGCCGACGCCCTCAAGCCCCTGCCGAACAAGAACGAGTCTTAATCGCGAGGCTTGTCAGAAACCCCCGCCTGGATCAGGCGGGGGATTTACAAGATTCATTACTGCTTTAGTCGAGGAGAGGCAGTTCGGACACTTTACTCCCCCATCCAGAACTCTCTCGACTTCACAATCTTCTTGAGTTCTTCAACGTTCTTGTTGGGCAAGGCGATCAGGAAGAGGATGCACTTCGCGTTGTCGGGTAGCGGTAACCGATCGATCCACCGGAACGATCTGGGGACATCCTTTTGGAGCCACTTTTCAAACTTGGATTCCATAGTTCTCCTTCTAACTGCTTACTTTCCACCCGATGACTTGGTTGCGTTCACTTTGCGTCCAAGTAAGGCTCAACTCATCTCACGACGTG
>JAJTGZ010000062.1 GCA_021299385.1 Phycisphaeraceae bacterium
GTAGCCGCTCGCAGGTTAATGGCCCGGTCGGGCGCACCAGTCGCGGCTGCAAATGGCCCGATCTGCTGCCAGGCGAGGTACTTTGCACGCGCGACGAGCAGGCCGTCGGTCGTTTGTGCCCCCGGGCGGGCGATGCTTGTGCTGGCGGCCGCGACTGTCCCCTCGGGCAGCTGCGCGGTGCGCCCCGTTGCGCAGTCGATGAGCACAACTCGGCGGAGGGCCGGGTGCAGCAGCGTGATCGTGCTGGCCAGTGCACCATCGACAGCCGGGGGCGCGGCGGCGAGAGAAGAGACGCACGCCTGCGCAGTTCCCCAATCGCCGAGTAACGCCAGCGGGATGCGCCGAACGATCTGCGGCGGCGCGGGTGTGGTTGCTGAGCTTGCATCATGTGCGCTCTGCAAGGGAGCGGCGATGATGAGCAGTTCCATCTCTGCCTGCGGTGCTTGCGACAACTGAACTTCGGTCGCTGTCGGCAATGGCCAGGCGAGCACGGCGATGAATCGCTGATCGGGCGTGGTCATCGGCCAGGCGAAGGCCATGCCGGGAAGCGCGATGCGCGTCGCAGCGCGGCCGGGGTGCTCGAAGATGATCTGCGCGTCGGCGCGGGGTGCTTGTGCTGATGTTGGTGCTGGTGTAGTTGTTGAAATATCGGCGGGGTGCTGTGCGGCGGTGCCCACGGCGGTGATGCGCACGAGTGTGCCGTCGCGCAGTTCGATGGCTTGGCCTGGGCCGGGGACGCGCTCGGCGAGCCAGCTGATGCTGCCGTCGGACCAGGCGATGCGGCCGATGGAGATCGTGCGGTCCTGCTCGGCTTGTTCGACGAGCGCGCCGACGGCGGTGGCGGACCGGCCCATGGCTATGCGCGGGCCCGGGGTTGTGGCCCAGGGGATCGGCACCAGGCCCGTGGGGGTGATGGCGAAGGGTTGGAGGCTTCGGTCGGCTGGTGAGGGTGATGGTTGCGTGCTGATTATTGGGGTGGGTGCGAGTGTGCCAACCTGGGTAAGAAGGGCGTTGCCGTCGGGTGAGAAGATGGGCAGTGTTGTGCCGTCGTAGGGGATGGTGCCCAGTGGTGCGACGGCGAAACGGACGCGTGTGGAAGTGGTGCGTGCGGGGAGCGGGGGCGGGGGTGTGTTTTTGCCGGAGCCTTGGGTTGAGACCATCCCTGGGCGGACGGGGATGACCTCGGTGATGCACCCGGCCAGTGGGAGCGTGCCAGCGAGGGCGAGGGGGAGCAGGAGGGGGCGTGCGTGCCGGGGCATGGGCAAGGGTAGTGTGAGCGGCACCACGCGGAGCGTGGTGGTACCCAGTACCACTCCGGGTAGCACCACGCTCCGCGTGGTGCCGATCGTTTTCAGCCGCCGAGCCGCCGGGCGGCCTCTTCGATGGCGTTGGCGACGGGGGCGAGGCCTGTGCCGCCGGGGATGGCGCGCTTGGCGAGCATCGCCTCGATGGTCAGGTGGTCGTAGACATCCGTGGCGATGCGTGGCTCGATGCTTTGCATCTCCTGGATCGGCAGTGCGATGAGGGTGGTGCGCAGTTCGATGGCCCGGCGGACGAGCCTGCCACAGATGTGGTGCGCGTCGCGGAAGGGGATGCCCTTGCGCACAAGGTAGTCGGCAAGGTCCGTGGCGGGGATCAGGCCGTCGTCGGCAGCGGCCCGGCAGCGGGCGCGGTCGATGGTGATGCCGTCGATGCAGGGGGGGACCATCTGGAGGCTAATAGCCAGGTGATCGACGGCGTCAAAGAGCGGCTCTTTGTCCTCTTGCAGGTCTTTGTTGTACGCCAGCGGGAGGCCCTTGATGAGCGTGGCGATGGTTACGAGGTTGCCGAGCGTGCGGGCGGACTTGCCGCGGATGAGTTCCATCGCGTCTGGGTTTTTTTTCTGGGGCATCAGCGAGGAGCCGCTCGTTACGCTGTCGTCCATGTGCACAAAGCCGAACTCGCTGGAGGAGTAGAGGATCAGGTCCTCGGCCAGGCGTGAGAGGTGGATGACGCACAGGGTGCAAGCGCTGATGGACTCGAAAACAAAGTCGCGGTCGGCGACGGCGTCGAGGCTGTTGGGTGTGATGGCGTCAAAGCCGAGGCGCTTGGCCAGGGCGAGGCGGTCGATCGCGTAGGCGGTGCCGGCGAGCGCGCCGGAGCCGAGGGGGGAGACCTGCGTCCGGCGGAGGGCATCAACGAATCGCTCGGCATCTCGATCGAGCATCTGGACATAGGCCATGGCCCAGTGTGCGAGCAGGACGGGCTGGCCGCGCTGGAGGTGGGTGTAGCCTGGGATGACGGTTTTGTGCGCCAGCTCGCGCTGGGCGAAGGAGACGAGGGAACGCTGGGCGACGCGGAGGAGGTGGATGAGGCCGTCGATGGCCTGTGCCGTCCAGAGGCGTAGGTCGGTGGCGACCTGGTCGTTGCGTGATCGGCCGGTGTGGAGTTTTTTGCCCAGGTCGCCGGTGAGGGCGACGAGCTCGCGCTCGACCCAGGAGTGGACGTCCTCGTCGGCGGCGCTCGCGAGCAGGTCGGGGCTTGCGCGGACGCGAGAGAGGAGGGTTTGCAGGGCTTCGGTGAGGGTGCCCAGCTCTGCGGCTGTGAGGACGCCGGCGTCAGCGATCGCCTCGGCCCAGGCGATCGAGGCGGTAATGTCGTGCTCGACGAGCCGCCGGTCAAAGGGGAGCGAGTCGTTGAAGCGTTTAAAGAGCGCGGAGGGTTGATCTGCGAATCGGCCGCCCCAGAGGGACATGGAAGGCTCCTGTGTGGGAGTGATGATGCGGGGCGATGGTAGTGGTGCTCAGGGGTCTGTCGCAGAGTTCAGGCGCGGAAGATGGCCCCGAGTTTTTTGCCCATCATCACGCTTGCACCGACGAGGGCAACGGCCAAGAGGGCCATCCCCCAGACGCCCATGGCGCTGGCGATGTACGGCCCATCGGCCAAGCGGTTGCTGAAGGCGAAGATCGCCTTGGTGATGGGGTAGTGGCGCTCTTGCTGGGCGAGGATCAGCGAGTCAGAGACCTCGAGCATGGCAAAGCTGAAGGCGAGCAGCGCCCCGGCGATGAGGTTGGCAGCGATCAATGGGATGATGATCCGCCGGACTGCCGTGGCGCGGGTAGCGCCGAGGTTCATCGCGGCCTCTTCGAGTTGCCCGCTGGTCTGCTGCAAGCCAGCGACGGTGGCGCGGACGATATACGGCAGCCGGCGGATCGCATACGCGGCGATCAGGAAGGGGATCGGGTTAGGCGTGCTGCCGACGATCGAGAGGGCCTCGAGTGGGTTGCCCTTGCCGAAGGGCCAGCGGAGGCTCATGGCGACGTAGCCGAAGGCCATCACCAACCCCGGCACGGCCAGCGGGAGCATGCAGAGCCCGTCCAGGAGGGCTCGCCCCCTGATATTGGTGCGGACGAGGATGTACCCGATCAGGATGCCCAGCAGAAGCCCGATGCCCACGGCACTGGTGGCCAGCAGCAACGACATGTTGATCGCACCCGATGCCAGGTCGCTGGTCAGGGCCTGATGGAAGTTGTGGAGCGTGAACTCGCGCGGCAGGACGCTCTGGTACCACTGCCCGGTGCCCGAGAACGCCGTGAGTATCACACCCAGGTGCGGCAGGAGCGCGCACGCGGAGACAAGGGCGAAGGCGGCTGTGGCGGACCAACCCTTGATGCCTGGGAGTTTCTCCTGCCCGGCCGAGCGTGAGGCCTTGGCGAACATCGCGTGCCCCTGGCCGCCCAGGAGCCACTTGCCCAGGGCATAGCACGTGAGCGCGACGGTGAGCATGATGAGGGTGAGGGCGTAGGGCTGGGCGGAGCCTTCGATCTCCTTGAGGCCGTCGAAGATCTGCACGGGTGTAACCGTGCGGTACTCAAAGACCAGCGGGGTGCCCAGCTCGGTGAAGGCCCAGATAAAAACGATCGTCGCGCCGGCGAAGATCCCCGGGCGGATCAGCGGGAGGGTAATCCAGATCAACCTGCGCCAGAACCCCGCGCCGAGGTTTTCAGCGCTCTCGTCAAGGGCCGGGTCCAGGTTTGCAAGCGCGGCCGAGGCGTTGAGGTAGATGATCGGGTAGAGCGAGAGGCTCTGGACGAGGATCACCCCCCACAACTGCGCGTTGCCGATGAAGTCGATGTGCGTGCCGATGAGGGTGTTGAGCATCCCCTCGCTGCCCAGGATCATCTTAAAGCCAATCGCCCCGACAAAGGGGGGCAGGATCATCGGGACCAACACCAGGGCGTTGAAGGCCGTCTTGCCCGGGAAGGTGTAGCGGGCCGAGAGGATCGCCAGCGGCAGCGCGATGATGCACGAGAGGATCGTCGTCAGCGCGGCGATCTTGAGGCTGTTGAGTAGACCCGCAACGAGCATCGGGTTGGCCAGCACGCGCGAGAGGTTGTCAAGCGTAAAGCCCGTAGCCTCGGCGGGGTTGGCGTAGAACGCGCCGCGCAACGTCAGCGCAATGGGGTAGAGCAGCAGCAGGCTGAGCACCAGCAGCAGCGCGAGCAGGAGGGCATACTGCCGGATGTTTCGGCGTGCGGGCATGAGCCGAGGATAAGCCCGCACCGGGCGTGCGGGTGTGGGTTTCTATCAAGCCGGGTTTTTGCGCGGCCTGCCGCGGGGCTTGCCCTTTTTCTTGGTCTTGTTCGTCTTGCCGGCGTGGCCAAGGTCCCGTAGCGCGGCGATGCGCGACGGGAGGCTGAAGAGCCGAATGAACCCACCCGCATCCTTCTGGTCGTAGACATCGTCCTTGCTAAAGGTGGCGAACGCCTCGCTGAAGAGCGACTTGTCGGCACGCCGGCGGACGGTGGTGGCGGTGCCCTTGTACAGGCGTACGACGATCTCGCCGTTGAGGGCCTTGGCGATCTGCTCGAAACTCGCCCACATCGCTTGGCGGATCGGCACGAACCACTGCCCGTTGTAGATCAGCTCGGCAAACTTGAGTGCCTGGGCCTGGCGGTAGTGGAGCGTCTCACGGTCAAGGGCCAGTTCCTCCAGCCCGCGCAGGGCCTCCATGAGGACGGTGCCGGCGGGGGTCTCATAGCACCCCCGGCTTTTCATGCCCACGAGTCGGTTCTCGACGATGTCCACGCGCCCGACGCCGTGCTTACCGGCGATCTGGTTGAGTTTGATGACCAGGGCGTCGCCGGGCATGGTCTGGCCGTTGAGGGCCACGGGCCGGCCGTTGTTGAAGGTGATGGCGATGTCTTGCGGCGTGCTGGGTGCTTTGCGTGGGTCGGTTGTGAGCATCCAGATATCGTCGGGGACGGTGTTCCACGGGTCTTCCAGTGCCGCACCCTCGTGGCTGATGTGCCAGAGGTTGCGGTCGCGGCTGTAGATTTTGGTGGCCGAGGCGGTGGTGGGGATTTTGCGATCGGCCAGGTATTTGAGCAGGTCCTCGCGCCCGCGGAGGTCCCAGATGCGCCAGGGGGCGATCACTTCCAGGTCCGGCGCGAGCGCGGCGTAAGTCCCCTCAAAGCGCACTTGGTCGTTCCCCTTGCCGGTGCACCCGTGGCAGAGGGCGTGCGCGTCGATCGCGCGGGCATAGTCCACCTGCGCCCGCGCCAGCAGAGGGCGGGCGATCGAGGTGCCCAGCAGATACTTGCCCTCGTAGACGCTCCCTGAGATGAGCATCGGGAAACAGAACTGCTCGGCGAACTCGCGCTTGAGATCGACGACGACGCAGTCTTCCGCGCCGCTGTTGATCGCCTTCTTCTCGACGCCCTTGAGCTCGTCGGCACCCTGACCCACATCGCCGACGACGGCGTAGACGCCGTAGCCGTAGTTTTCTTTGAGCCAGGGGATGACGGCAGAGGTGTCCAGGCCGCCGGAATAGGCAACGACAACTTTTTTGTTCGCCATGGTTGTGGTCCGATCAGGTGCGATGCCCGCGTGTGTGCGCGGGCGTAGGAGAGTGGAGCCGAGCGTACGCACGCGGAGCGGGCCAACGCGGCGGGGGGTGAGGCTCGTACCATCGAGCACAGAGCTATTGGAGCAGACGCATGAACTATCAATTACCAAGTCGCCCCCCCGCACAAACACTCGCGCGCACGCTTGCGTGCGGCGTCGCGTTGCTCGGCACGCTCTGCGGGCCGGCTGGGATATTGGCCCAAGATCAGCCCCCCACTACCGCTCCCACCCGGCAAGGTGCCAAGCCCAGCACGGGCGGGGACGTTGTCGCCGTGCCGCAACTGCGCGAGCGGGCGGCGGCGATGCTCGTGGAGTTTGCCAGCACGGGAACTCCCGAGCAGCGTGCCAACGCCCTCGAAGCGTTGTTGCCCGTGCCGGCCCGGCTGGAGCAGGTGGTGCGCGCTGCCCTGCGTTCGCCCAACCCCGGCGTGCGCTCGGTTGCCGCCATGACCGTCGGCAAGGCCAAGCTCGACCGCGTCGCCGAGAGCCTCCGCCCGCTGCAGACGGACCAGTCGCAGATCGTCCGGGCCTCGGCGATCTTTGGTCTGGTGCGGACGGGGGCGCGCGTCGATCCCTCGCCCCTGGCCGCGATGCTCATGGATGAGCAGGTCGCCGTCCGCGCGCAGGCGGCGTTCATACTTGGTGAACTTGGTAACAACTCGGCGGTGCCCATGCTCATCGAGGCCAGCGGCGCGCCGGCCGGGCGGGCCGACCCGATCCGCGACCGGCTGATGCGGCTGCAGATCGCCGAGGCGCTCGTCAAACTCAGGTATGAACAGGCGATCCATGAGATCCGTGCCGCGCTCTACCCCGCACGCCCGGAGGACCTCGAGGCCGCCACACTGGCGGTGCAGATCCTCGGGCAGATCAAGGACCAAGCAAGCAAGGCCCAACTACGCATCCTGCTGCGCGAGAACTACGACAACCGGACCCCGATGCCCGTGGAGATCCGCCTGGCCGCGGCCACCGGGCTGGCCAGGATGGGTGAGGTGCAGTTTGCAACACTCGCCCTGACGTACCTGACGAGCACCATCGCAACGCAGCGTGCGCAGGCGGCGATCGTCCTTGGTGAGAGCGGGGAGAAGGCGTATCTGCCCAAACTCGCTGCGTTGCTAGACGACCCCGAGCCGCTGGTGCGGATCGCCGCGGGGGCGGGGATTCTCAAGATCACCGAGGGTGAAGGGCGCGGCCGGCAGTAGCGGTCAGGCCGGGATGCCCTGATCGGCCGGGGTGCTCGCCGGTGCGGCCGACGGTGTAGCTGGTGCGCCGGGGGGCAGGGCAGGACCTGCACCCTTGCCGGCGGCCTTGTTCTGAGCGAGGCGTTTGGCCTCTTCCTCAAAGTGCTTGCGGCGGGCGGACTTGATGGCCGTGACTGCGATGAAGCACCCGGCGACCAGCACGAGCGCGTACGTCATGCGTGCGCGTTCGAGGGTCATCACGACGCCGAGGATGGCAAAGACCAGCCCGATGGCGTAGAGGATGAACGCCGCACCTTTGACGCCCGTCATGCGCTTAAGCATGTGGTGCAGGTGGTCGCTGTCGCCCTCGCTGAGTTTCTTCCCTGCCAAGCGCCGGCGGATGATCGCCAGGGCCGTGTCGATGATCGGCACGGCATAGATGACCAGCCCGGCCAGCACCAGGTTGGTGCGCCCGGTGTCGCCGAGCGTCAGAATGATCGCGATGGTCATATACCCCAGCAGCAGCGAGCCGGCATCGCCGAGGAAGATGGTTGCCGGGTTGAAGTTGTGGGGCAGGAAGCCCAGGCACGCGCCGACCATCGCAAGGCAGAGAACAATGCGTGCGTGGTCCAGCGGCCCGTCGTCGGCCGCGGCCAGGCCGAGGGCGATGACCAGCAGCCCGATGCCGCAGATAGCCGTAAGCCCTGAGAGGAGGCCGTCAAGGCCATCGACGAGGTTGGATGCGTTGCACGCGCCGAGGACAAACAGCGCGATGGTGATGGTGCCGGCCCAGTAGATCAGGTCCAGGGTGATCCCCGTGCTGCCGATGGGGATCGTCCACGTCAGGGCCGGGTTGCCGATGATCTCCCCGACGGGGCGCAGCACCTGGCTTGCAAGCTTGACGCCGATGTCCGAATAGGCGAGGGCGGCGGCGGCAAAGAGCTGCCCGCCGATCTTCTGCATCGGGGCGATGTTCGTTACGTCGTCAAAGAGGCCCACGAGCATAACGACCGTCATCCCGATGAGGATGGCGATGGGCACAGGGGCGATCTCGGCAAACTTGGTGGACTTGTGCAACTGCAACAGCCCGAGGTCTGGGAAGCGGAAGGAGAGGTAACTAAACGCGATCGCCGCGATCATCCCTAGGAAGACAGCCAAGCCGCCGAGGTAGGCGACGGGAAACTTGTGGTTCTTACGCACATCGTCGGGCCGATCGATGACCCCATTGGCAACGGCCAACGCCCGGCATACAGGCGTTACCAGCAGCGTAACAAGGAAGGCGACAATAAAAACCCCGATGTGCCCGTGGAAGATGTCCAGACGCTCGGCCCATGTGGCGTTGATTGACTCGACCATGCTTGGGTCGAGTGCGGGGTCCACCACCGCCCCGGCGGGCGTGATGGGGCCTGTCGCCGGGGGGTTTGTAAACAGGTTCTGCGCCAGCAGCAGGATCATCGCTGCGACCCCCACGCCCCGTGCGCCGGTGCTGCGCCGGTCCGGGGAAAGCTCGGGTTGACAGGCTGGCTGGGGTGCATAGATTCTGGGCCGATCTGGTCCTGCTGCATCTGGCGGGCAAGGTCGGCGATGGTTTGCTCCAGGGTGATCCTGGGCGCAAAGCCGATCGCCCCGGCGATGCGCGCCAGGTCAGGCTCACGCTTGCGCAGGTCCTCAAACCCCGCGTCGTACGCCTGATCATAAGCGACCAACTCCACTTCGGACGTTGAAGCAAGGGTCTTGATGACCAGCCGGGCCAGTTCACCAATAGTGATCCCCCCCGCCGCACCGACGTTGAAGACCCTCCCGGCGCACGCCGGGGTGCGCAGCAGCCTGGGCAAGGCCCAGACCACGTCGCGCACGTCGCAGAAGCAACGCGACTGCTTCCCATCCCCAAAGACGCGCAACTTTTGCCCGCACAATGCCGCTCGGACGAAACTCGGCAGCACCATCCCATAATCACCCACCTGCCGGGGGCCAACGGTGTTGAAAAACCGAGCGATCACCACTGGCAGGGCATGCTGGCGGTGGTGCGCCAGGGCCAGGTATTCATCAATCGCCTTGCTCGCGGCATAAGACCAGCGGGCCTTGCTCGTCGGGCCGTAGACGACGTCATCATCTTCTGCAAACGGGGTGCGCTCGCTCTTGCCGTAGACCTCACTGGAACTAGCGATGAGGGTGGGCGCAGGCGTCCCCCCCGGCCCGGCACGCAGGGCGAAGCGCAGTGCCGCACTGGTCTGATGAACGTTGGTCTCGATGCACTCGATGGGGCTTTGGACGACGAGTTTCACCCCCACGGCCGCGGCCAGGTGGTAGACCTCATCAAAGACCTCACCACCCAGGGCCGCCAGCTCGTCGGCACAGTCCCCCGTGCGGATGCGCAGGTTCGCGTGCCCCGCGACACCCTTGAGGTTGTCGGCACGCCCGGTCGAAAGGTTGTCGATGACCGTTACCCGGTCCCCGCCGGCCAGGAGCAACTCGACGAGGTGTGAGCCGATGAACCCGCACCCGCCGGTTACCAGGACGCGCCGAGATGCCGATGGAGCGGGCATAGGTCCCAGCGTATGCGCCCGCCGCGGGCATTGATTCCTTCGCATGCGCGTGCAGGCGTATGCTGCCGATACCTGCATGAACAACAGACTGACCGACGCTGAAATGCGCCTTTGCCGGGAGATCGAATCCCGGCGGGGGCAACTGCTAGACGACCTGCGCCTCCATGTTGCGCTGGCGACAGGCCCCGGCGAAACGGGTGAGCTCGACGAGACGCGCGAGAGGCTGTCGGCCCGCTGCATGGCCCTGGGTGCGGAGTTGGAGCTGGTGCCCGGCCAGTCGAGGCCGTGGTGGATCGGTGGGCCGCAGGCGATGCGCGCCAAACTTGCGGGGGCATCCGAGGGGGTAATCCCCCCCACTGCGGTCCTTAGGCGGTTGGGTGGCAAGGGTGAGCCGGGGCGTGGGGTGTTGATCGCCGGGCACTTGGACACGGTGCACGACCGGGCCGGGGCGTTCCGGGGGCTTTCGGTCGCCCCCGATGGGAAGACGGCGACGGGGCCAGGATGTGTGGATATGAAAGGTGGGCTGGTAATAGCCCTGGCGGCGCTGGAGGCACTTGAAGCCGTGGGGTGCGTGGTGCCTTGGACGGTGATCCTCAACAGCGACGAGGAGACGGGGTCGTTCCACTCCGACGCGGCGTTGCGCCGGGAGGCCGCCAGCGGGCGCTATTGCGCGGGCTTGGCCCTAGAGCCCGCAATGGCCGGGGGGGAGCTGGCGATTACCCGGGGTGGGTCAGGGCAGTTCATGCTTGAGGCGCATGGCAAGGCGGCGCACGTTGGGCGGGACTTTGCGGCAGGGATATCGGCAACCGACGCGCTGGCGCGAGGGATCGTTGCGGCGCACAACGCCTCGGATCCCGGGCGGGGGTTGTGCGTGAACATCTCACCACTCTGGTGCGACCAGCCGACAAATCAGGTCGCCGACCACGCCGCGGCGTGGGGGAATGTGCGGTACCCCGATGCGCAGGGGGAGGGGGAACTGAAGGGCGCACTAGCGGGGATCGCGCGGGGTGGTGCGGGGGAGTTGCCGAGAGTGGAGGTACACACGGCGTTTTCGAGGCCAGCCAAGCCCCAGACGCCGGGGGTGGAGGCGCTGGCATTGCGTGCGCGTGGTGTGGCGGAGGATTTGGGGCAGAGGCTGGGTTTTGCCCGGACAGCCGGGGTTTGTGATGGGAACAACCTGCAATCGGCGGGGTTGCCGACGATCGACACGCTGGGGGTGCGAGGGGGTGGCCTGCACACGGCACAGGAGTGGGTGGAGGTGGGGAGTTTGGTGGAGCGGTGCCAGCTGCTGGGGGTGCTGGTGGGGCGGCTGGGGACCTAACTAAGCACTTACGCACAATGGTGCGGGGGAACTGGGAGCGTTTTTTGGCGTGGATGCGGCTGGCGTAGGACCCCGTGGCAGAGCATCCGACAGGTTTTGTACAAAAAATCCCCTCCAATTCCAGGGAACTTGTTGCAAATGCCGACGTATAAGGGTATTGTGTAACAGTCCTCGCATAGGTGCGAGGCGGCCGACGCGGGTTCTCTGCGTGGCATTTGCGGTGTAATTGCAGAGTAGATTTCAAGTTGCCCGCTTGCCGCGGCGGGCTTGGCTAGAGAGGTTGATCATGTCATCACTGCTTGAAGGGATTGATACGACGCACGTCGGCGAAAAGAAGCCGGGGGGTGGTGGTGCTACAGACGGGTCGGCTGAGGAGAAGTCGAACGCCTTGAAGCTGGTGTTTGCGGTGGTGGTGTTGCTGGGGGGAGTTGGGTTGATTGTGTGGCAGTTGACGTCTGGCACCAAGCCGGGGACGGTGCTGCCGTCTGCGCCCGTTGAGATCGCCAACGTTCCTCCGACGAAGGCGGGCGGACCGCAGCGTGCAGCCACGCCGGTGCCTGGCGCCACTGCCGATGGCGGAGATGCTCCTGTGGTAGGTGGATCCCCGCGAGATTTGCCGTCGATTCCTCGCTAAGTACTGAAGTATGGTTTCTCCAGATAGAGTGTTCGCTTGAAGATCGAGTCTCATGTTATGAGGAAGGTAAAAAATGGAACGTAAAGCATTTACCCTTATCGAACTCCTGGTTGTCATCGCCATCATCGCGCTGCTGGTGGGGATCCTCCTGCCAGCGTTGGCCAAGGCCCGGCTGGCTGCACGCCAGGCGGTTTCACTGATCAACCTTCAGCAGCAGATGCTGGCATGTGCAGCGTACAGCGCAGAGGACAAATCTGGGGCGTTGCCTTCCACGAATAACTACCCTACCTCAGGAACCTCTACAGCAATCATAGCAGGCCACGCATCGGGCGGGAACTACTGCAAGATCAACTCATCTTACAGAACATTAGAAGGTGGTGCTTATGACCTTTGGCCGGGGGAGCGTGTGCTGAACAACTTTGTTTATGGAACACGTCCCCTTGATAGACGCATATTCGTGGGACAGGGTGCTGATGAGGGCATCCGTACCGCTCAAAGTTTTGAAACATTCAAGTCGCCTGGGGATAAGGCAACGGCTTTTACGGGTACCCAGGCTGATCCTGTATCAGCTGCACCTGGGCAGATTTTTAATCCCCAGATGTCGCAGTACCAAGACAGCGGCACGAGCTATTACAGGAACACGTTCTGGTTTGTCTACTGGTCCCGTACTAATACGGCGCAGAGCGGTGAATCGGGGCCTCAGTTTTGGAAGAGGTTGGAGGCACGGGGTAACAGAGTGATGAACTCGAGCATGGTTGAACCTGGCCGTTTTGTGATTCTTCACGACAAAACCGCGGTAGCCTTTGTTGACGACATCCTTCCAAATATCGAGGGTGAGTTTGGTGGAAAGAACAAGTCGGTCATGGTCTACCTAGACGGTCACGCCAGCTATACCGAACTTGTCCGGCTGCCGAGCATAACCCAGTCTGGCCATCCTTGGGGCAACTTTGGGGTCGGCTCGATTATCCGCAAGGGGGTTGCGACCACGCGTACGGAGTATCAGATGATGCTACCCGGCAATGGAACATTGCAGAACTAACAAATACCGGTTCTATAGTTCTAGTCAAGCCCGGCACATGCCGGGCTTGTTTTTTGCGGGTTAGATGTTTTCTTTGAGATCATCACAGATCGCAACGAGCAATCGGTGTTGTGCGTTGGCAGGGCCAACCCCACCCCTGCCCCTCCCCTCGGAGCCTGTTGCATCAAGCGGCCATCAAAGCCTCCGGTTTTCGTCGCAGGAGGTGGTCGATCATCACGGCGATCATCTTGCACTCGACCCA
>JAJTGZ010000103.1 GCA_021299385.1 Phycisphaeraceae bacterium
GCGCAGCGGATGCCGGAGACGGGCAACGTGGAGCTGGTGGCCGATACGCTGCTGCAGGATTACCTGGTGCCGTTTGAAGTGGTTTCGCTGCTGCTGCTGGTGGCGGTGGTGGGCAGCGTGCTGCTGGGGAGGAAGCGGGCGTGATCCCGACGATGCACTACGTGGCGGTGAGTCTGGTGCTGCTGCTGATCGGCACGGCGGGGCTGCTGCTGCGGCGGAATATCGTGATTATCCTGATGTCGATTGAGCTGATTTTGAATGCGGTGAACCTGAATCTGGTGGCCTTTGCCCGGCACCACGGCAACGCGGCCGGGCAGGTGTTTGCGTTGTTCGTGATTGCGGTGGCGGTGGCGGAGGCGGCGGTGGGCTTGGGCATTCTGCTGGCGCTCTACCGGAATCGGGAGACGGTGCAGGTCGATGAGATCGATCTGTTGAAGTGGTAGGGCTGGCATGAGCATGTTTCTCGATACCCTCTGGCTGATTCCGGTGTTCCCGCTGCTGGGCGCGGCGTTGATGATGCTGCTGGGGCGGCACCAGTATCTGGACCCGCAGGAGGCGGTGGGGCCGGCGGCGCACGGGCACCATCACGACGGGGGGCACGACCAGGATCTGCGGCCGCGGCAGGGCTTGCGATGGCTGATCGGGCCGCTGTGTTCGGGCTTTGTGCTGCTGTCGTTCTTGTGGAGCCTGGGGGCGGTGCTGGCGGGGCGGCGCGAGCAGGTGTTGTTTACCTGGGTGGCGGGGCTGCCGTTTCCGGCCTTTGACGGGCGCACGGTGACGCTGACGGCGGACTGGGGCTATCTGCTCGATCCGGTGAGCGCGGTGATGATTCTGATGGTGACGGGCATCGGATTTTTGATCCACGTCTATTCGATCGCCTACATGGCGCACGATGGCGGGTTGTACCGCTACTTTGGCTGCTTGAACCTGTTCGTGTTTTTTATGCTGGTGCTGGTGCTGGCGAACAACTACCTGCTGCTGTTCGTGGGCTGGGAGGGCGTGGGATTGGCGAGTTACCTGCTGATCGGGTTTTACTTCAAGCGCAAGACGGCGACCGATGCGGCGATGAAGGCGTTTCTGATGAACCGCGTGGGCGATGCCGGGTATTTGCTGGGACTGCTGTTTTTGCTCAGTATCTTTGGGACGCTGCGGTTTACGGCGATGGAGGCGGCGGCGCATCCGCTGCTGCCGTGGGCGACGGGGCTGCTGCTGATGGGGGCGGTGGGCAAGTCGGCGCAGATTCCTTTGTTTCCCTGGCTGCCGGATGCGATGGAGGGGCCGACGCCGGTGTCGGCGCTGATGCACGCGGCGACGATGGTGACGGCGGGGGTGTACCTGATTGTGCGGGCGGAGCCGCTGTTCCGGCTGACGCCGGAGGTGGGCGGGGTGGCGGCGGGGTTGGGCGCGGCGACGGCGGTGGCGGCGGCGCTGATGGCGTTGACGCAGCACGATATCAAGAAAGTCCTGGCGTATTCGACGGTGAGCCAGTTGGGGCTGATGTTTCTGGCGCTGGGGGTGGGGGCGTACTGGGCGGCGCTGTTCCACGTGGTGACGCATGCCTTTTTCAAGGCGCAGCTGTTTTTGGGCGCGGGGTCGGTGATTCACGCGCTCGACGGGGAGCAGGATTTGCGGCGCATGGGCGGGCTGCGGCGGCGGATGCCGCAGACGTACCGGACGATGGTGCTGGGCGCGCTGGCGCTGGCGGGGGCTCCGGGTTTGGCGGGCTTCTTTTCGAAAGATTCGATTTTGACGGCGGCGTGGGCGGCTTCGCCGGCGCTGTTCGCGGCGGGGTTGCTGACGGCGCTGCTGACCGCGTTCTATATGGGCCGGCTGTGTTTGCTGGTGTTCGGGGGCGAGTACCGGGGCGGGCGGCATGTGCACGAGTCGCCGAAGCGGATGACGGTGCCGTTGTGGGTGTTGAGCGTAGGGTCGCTGGGGGCGGGATGGCTGGCGGGGCCGTTTGCGGCGTGGCTGGGCGCGAGTCCGGAGGCGCATTCGTGGTCCATTCTGGCGGCTTCGGCGCTGGTGGCCATGGTGGGGCTCGGCGGGGCGTACCGGGTTTATGGCGGGGGGGCGGGGAATGGGTGGGCCGATGGCGAGGGCGGGATGGTGCGTTGGCTGCGGGGGGGCGGCGGCGTGGACGGGTTGTACGCCCGGGTGGTGGTGCGTGGTTTGGCGCGGGGGGGCGGCGAGTGGCTGGCGGCTTGGGACCGCGGGGTGATTGACGGCGGGGTGGACGGCGCGGGCTGGCTGGGGCGACGGTTGGGGGCGATCAGCAAGTGGAACGATACGTGGGTGGTGGACGGGTTGGTGCGGCTGACGGCGTTTTCCGTTAAGGCGTCGTCGTTTCCGGTGCGGTACGCGCAGAGCGGGATGGCGCAGAGCTACGGGGTGGTGATTGTGTTGAGTCTGGCGGCGATGGCCGGGTGGTACCTGTGGAGGAGCGCCTAAGCGATGGGGTGGCTAACGGCGCTGCTGGCGCTTCCTTTGGTTGGGTTCGTGGTGCTGCTGGCGATTCCCGGGCGGGCGACGGGGGCGGTGCGGCTGTGGGCGAACGCGGTGCTGCTGGGCGGGTTGGCGCTGGCGGCGCCGCTGTGGACGGCGTTTGACCGGGGGGCGGGCGGCTATCAGTTCGTCGAGCGGATGCCGTGGATTCCGTTGCTGGGGGCGCAGTATCTGGTGGGGATCGATGGGATCAGCCTGCTGCTGGTGCTGTTGACGGCGCTGCTGGGGCCGGTGGCGGCGCTGGCTTCGTGGAACGCGATTCGGGAGCGGGCCAAAGAGTTCTACGCGATGCTGCTGCTGCTGCAGTTCGGGATGCTGGGGCTGTTTTTGTCGCTGGATATCCTGCTGTTCTTTGTGTTTTTTGAGCTGGTGCTGGTGCCGATGTATTTCCTGATCGGGATATGGGGCGGGGAGCGGCGGCTGTATGCGGCGATGAAGTTTTTCCTGTACACGGTGGCGGGGAGCGTGGTGCTGCTGGTGGGAATTGTGGCGCTGTACTGGCAGGGCGGGCAGCAGTTGGGGCGGGCCACGTTCGAGTTGACTGAGTTGCTGCGGGCGCAGTTGCCGGTGGAGACGCAGCGGTG
>JAJTGZ010000009.1 GCA_021299385.1 Phycisphaeraceae bacterium
AGTTGGTCGATGAGTTGGATCGGGTGCAGGGCGGCCCGGCCTGCGCCGTCTTTGATCTGGTGCCGGCAACTGGTGCCGGTGGCGCAGATGGTTTCTTGTGCCCCCGCGGCGCGGGCGATAGGGAGGATGCCGCCGCTGGGCAGGTTGCCGATGGCCATGGAGAGGTCGAACTTCTCGCGGTCGTAGCCAAAGGAGCCGGCCATGCCGCAGCAGCCGGTGTCGGGGGTGCGCAGGTTGGTGCCGAGGATGCGGGAGAGGAGCCTGGAACTGGTGCCCGTGCCCCAGAGTGCTTTCTGGTGGCAGTGGGCGTGCAGGACGACGGGGTGGGGGTTGCTGGCCTGCGCGCGTGCGGCGGCGCTGGCCAGCAGCGTGGCGTTGGGGTGCTTGTCCCAGTGGCGGTCGAGGAAGTCTTCGATCAAATAGCTCTTCTCGGCCAGGCGCTGGCGGAGCGCCAGCGGCGTTTGGCACTTGAGCTCCAGCCAATCGTCCTTGACTGCGCTCAGGCACGATGGTTCGAGGAAGAGGATCGCACAGACGGCGTCGTCCTCGATCAGCGGACGCAGCTGCGCGATGGTGGCGTCGATCATCGCGATCGCGCTGGGCAGGAGGCCGACGCTGATCACGCTGCGCCCACAGCACCCGCCGGCCCAGTTGGAGCCGGGCAGCTCGGCGTGATAGCCGAGTTTTTCCAGGACGCGCTGCGCGGCCAGGCCGATGTGGCTCTCGTTGTACGTCGTAAAACAATCGGCAAAGATCGCCACGCGCGGCGTGTGCGTGCGGGCGTGGCGCGTGGCCCGTGGCCAGAGGGCGTAGAGGCTCTTAGAGAAGGGCGGGAGCGTCCGCCGGGGGTGCAGGCGCATGATCGCGTTGATGACCGCGCGGGCAGAGCGGGTCTTGCCGATGGCGTTGGCCAGGCCCGGCATGATCGAGCCGAGGCGGTTGAGGATGCGCACGTGCCCGGTTGCGAGCGCGCTGATTGTCGGCCGGGCGCCCTGGCGGTAGCGCTGTGCCGTGAACTCGGCTTTGAGGCGGGCGATATCGACGTTGCTTGGGCACTCACCCTTGCACGCCTTGCAACTGAGGCAGAGATCGAGGGTCTTGATAGTCTCGGGGTCGCTCCATGTGGGGCCATTGCCGTCGGCGCTCGACTGGCCTGTGATGGCCAGGCGGAGTGCGTTGCCGCGACCGCGTGTGCTGTGGCGTTCGTCCATGGTGGCGCGGTAACTGGGGCACATAGTGCCGCCGGACTGCTTTCGGCAGACGCCCGCGCCGTTGCACGCCTGCACGGCATGGTCGAAGCCGTCCTGATCGTCGTAGGTATAAAACGTCTCGACGTGGGGAACGTGCGGATGCTGGCCGGGCTGCGGCTCGGTGCGCGTGCGCTGCAGGATCGAGTCGACGTTGCCGGGTGCGACGATGTTCCCCGGGTTGAGGAGGCCTTTGGGGTCAAAGAGGGCTTTGATTTCGCCGAAGGCCTGCATGAGTTCGGGGCCGTAGAAGCGTTCGAGGAGCGGTCCGCGGACTTTGCCGTCGCCGTGCTCGCCGGACATGACCCCGCCGCACTCTTTGGCGAGGTCTGCAACCTCGACGGCGATGCGTTTGAGGGCCTCCATGTCCTTGGGGCTGTGCGGGTCGAGCATCGGGCGGACGTGCAGGACGCCCACGGATGCATGGGCCCAGAACGCGGCACGGGTGCCCTCGCGCTCAACAATCTGGCGGAAGCGGCGTACAAACTCGCCGAGGCGTTCGGGGGGCACAGCGTTGTCTTCGACGAACGTCAACGGCTTGCGCGCGCCGGGCAGGGCGTGCAGGAGTGGCTCGCCGGCCTTGCGCAGTTTCCAGGCGTTGGCCATGCCGGGCGCGTCGGTTACGTCGCGGACGGGCGCGCCGGGGAGAGCGGCCCGCACGCCTGCGAGTTTCTGTGTCAGGGCCTGGGCCGAGGGCTCGTGGTACTCGATATAGAACACCGCCTTGAGGTCCTCGATACGCGCTGAGCCGGGCAATCGCGGGAAGGCATCGACATACCCCCGGCACTCGATGTTGTTGAGCGCCGCCTCGATCACCACGTCGTCGATCAACTCCACCGCGCTCGGGCCGGTTGTCAGGATGCCCGGCACCGCGGCAATGGCGTCGTCCACGCTCGCGAAACTCACCAGTGCCAAGCCCTTGGCTGCGGGCACGGGCAGCAGCCGGCACTTGGCACGGAGCGTAATGGCCAGCGTCCCCTCGCTGCCGCACAGGAGCGGGCAGAGGTCAAGGTCGTGCGGCGTAATCCCCGCGTCGAGTTGCTTGAGGATCAGGTCCAGGGCATAGCCCGCATTTCGGCGGAGGGTCTTGGGGTAACGCTGACGGATGAGAGGCTCGTAAGCACGCACGATGCGCGTTACGCCGTCGGCGAGTTTGAGGGCGATCGCATCGGCCCGCCCCGCGCCGGGGCCGAGCGTCAGGCGGTGGCCCGTGGCGGTGGCGCAGTCGATGGCGAGTATCGAATCGACCGTCCGGCCGTATTTGACCGAGCGCGAACCCGCGGCGTTGTTGCCGATGCACCCGCCGATGGTCGCCTGGGCCGTCGTCGATGGGTCAGGTGGGAAAAACAGGCCCGTGCCCGAGCGCGTGAGAAGGTTATTGAGTTCATCAAGCGCGACGCCCGCCTCGGCCCAGCAGCTGCCGCCACCCGCACCGGCTTGGATGTCAGAAATCCCTAGCAGCCCCGCGCTGGCATCGAGCACCACGGCGTGGGCGGTGCACTGGCCCGCTAGGCTCGTCCCTCCGCCACGCGGCAAGATCGCGGCATTGTGCTCGGCACAGACCTCCACGGCACGCACCATGTCGGCGACGTTGGCCGGGATCACCACACCGATCGGCTGCACCTGATAGATGCTCGCGTCGGTGCTGTAGAGTTGGCGGTCATGGTGGCCAAACCGGACGCGACCGGCCAGCGACCGGCCCAACGCCTCGGCAAGCCTGGCCGATGTGGGCGAAAGGTCGGCGTCGGCGGTCTGGTTGGGCAGGACGGTCAGTTGCATGGGCTTGCGCGTAAGGGCTAGAGATTGTTGATCGGCTAGGTGCGCGGGGCGGGGCGAATACGGGCCGTTGCGCCCGGTTGACCTGGCGGGTCGAGCGTCGAATAATCACCGCTCACGAACCGACCGCGACGGACGTTTGCCGGGATTGCCGGCACACCGAGGCACGGTCAGGGGTGGTGCGACGCGGCGTCGTTCCATCTGAGTTCACCCCGGTGTGGTTGTTCCGCACCGGTCGCCGCGGCCCCCTCTGCCCCCCCACTGCAACGTGGCCCGGCGCACAGGCCCGCGCGACGCGTGGCCCTTGCTCGGTCTTGTATTGCACAGGAGGCACACCAAACCATCAGGCACGCCGAGCAACGGGCACAATGCCCACGCCGCGCGACACGACTGCATCACACCACGCCCCGGCGCGCCTAAAACTCACCACCATCAATCCACGCTGCCAGCACCGAGGCCCCGTGCTCGGCTGGTGGCACGGGGATCGAATCGTTTCGTTGTAACGACTGGCCGATGGTGTAACGGTAGCACAGCAGATTTTGGTTCTGCTTGTCCTGGTTCGAATCCAGGTCGGCCAGCTTTCTTTGCCCCCGCTCCCGCCCCTTCAGTTGGCCGTGTTTATCCGCTCGCGTTTGCTGATTGTCTCTGTCTGAGCCACACGCATGCTTGTCTCCCCCAAACAGCTCGGCAAGCCCCCCGTCGCGGTCATCCTGGCCGCGGGCAAGGGGACGCGCATGAACAGCGACTTGCCCAAGGTCGTCCACGCCGTGGGCGACCGCCCGATGGTCTGCAACGTCGTCGATGCCTGCCGGGCAGCGGGCGCCAGGAGGATCATCCTGGTCGTCGGGTACAAGCAAGAGGTGGTGCGTGAGGCCGTCACCCGCCAGGGGCCGGCGTGGGCGCACGGGATCGAGTTTGCGGTGCAACAAGAGCAGCTGGGCACCGGTCACGCGGTGCTGGCGGCCAAGGAGGCCCTGGCCGATCTGCTGCAAACCCCGCAGCAGCCGTGCTTTGTGCTCGCTGGTGATGGGCCGCTGATCCGTAGCAAGACGCTGCGCACGCTGCTGGACCGGCACAACGAGGCCTCGGCCTCCGCCACGCTTGCCACGAGCGTCATCCCCGACCCGACTGGCTACGGCCGGATCGTGCGCGATGACGCCGGGCGCTTTGTGGCGATCGTCGAGCACAAAGAGTGCACGCCCGAGCAGCGTGCGTTGCAGGAGGTCAACCCGAGTTACTACTGCTTTGACCTGCACGAACTTTACAAGGGCTTGGCGCAGGTAGAGCGTAACGGCTCATCGGGTGAGTATTACATCACCGACGTGCCGAGCCTCTTTCTGCGGCAGGGCAAGCGCGTCGAGGTCATCGATGCCGTGCCCCCGCAGGACGTGCTGAGCATCAACACCCCTGCCCAACTGGCCGAGGTCGACGCGATCTACCGCGCCCAGGTGATCGACGCGCAGCGTGCCAGCCGGGATGAGTCGCACTCGCTGCGTGTATTCTCCGGCCGGCGTGCGCTGGAACTGACCAACCGCGTCTGCGCCCACATCGGCGTGCCCATGGGCGTCGCACGCACCGAGCAGTTCCCCGACGGCGAACTGCTCGTACGCATCGAAGAGGACGTCCGCGGGCGCGACTGCTTTGTCGTCCTGGGCACAAGCCAGCCCGTCAACGACAACCTCATCGAGCTGCTTGTCTTTACCGACTGCCTCCGCCGGGCCAGCGCAAAGCGCATCACGGCGGTGATGCCCTACTTCGGATACGCGCGCCAGGACCGCAAGGACGAGGGGCGCGTGCCAATCACAGCCAAGCTCGTTGCCAACCTCATGGCCGCGGCACGCATCGACCGCGTCATCACCGTTGACCTGCACGCGGCCCAAATCCAGGGGTTCTTCGATATCCCGCTGGACCACCTCTCCGCCACGCCGGTGTTTTACGACTACTTCATGTCGATGCGGCGTGAACTTGGCGACCTGGTCATGCTCAGCCCCGATGTCGGCAACGTCAAGGTCGCCGAGAGCTTTGCCAACATGCTCGGGGCGGAACTGGCGATCGTCAACAAACGCCGCATCTCAGGCTCGGAAGTTGTAACCGATCGGCTCATCGGCAGCGTGAGCAACAAGACGGTGCTGCTCTTTGACGACATGATCGCCACGGGTGGCACCGTGGCCCAGGCCGCGCAGCTGGCACGCCAGCACGGGGCCAGGCACGTCATCGCCGCGGCCACGCACGGCGTGCTGGCAGGCTCGGCGATCGAGAAACTCGCCGGCCCGGAGATCGACCGCATCGTCATCACCAACACCATCCCCAGCAACACCGCCCTGCACCCGGGCGCCGACCCCGTCGCCGACCGCCTCGCACCGCTCCGGCACAAAATTGTCGAGCTCGACGTGGCCGACCTGCTCGGCGAGGCGATCCACAGGATCAACAAGAACCTCTCGATCTCTGCTCTGTTTAAGAAAACAGCAGGAGCGAAAAGGTAAGGAGAGGCAATCGGGAATAGGCAATGGGCAATAGGCGCGGCCGGTTGTGATCTGAGCCGGCGATTGCTCGAAGTCAAAGTCAAACACCAACCAACCCAGCACACCAACCCACCACCACCCCAACCCACCGCGCCTATTGCCCATTGCCTATTCCCTATTGCCCTTCCCCCGATCCCCTTTGCTCACTCCAACCCCACCCCCCCACTTCGAAAGGACCAACTATGAAAAAAGGCCCCGTAACACTCAAAGCCACCCTCCGCCCCAAGCTCGGCTCGCGCTACGCCAAGCGTGCGCGTGAGAAGGGCCTGCTGCCCAGCGTTGTCTATGGGCACAAGCTCGACCCCGTCGCCATCGACATCGAGTCGCGCGAGGCCGTCAAGCACTTCATCGCCGGCGAGAAGGTCTTCACCCTGGACTTCCCAGGCCGGGACAACAGCGACGAGGGGCAGACCGTGCTGCTCAAGGCGTTGCAGTTTGACTACCTGGGCAACAACATCGTGCACGCGGACTTCGCCCGCGTGGACCTCAAAGAACGCGTCCGGACCAAGGTGCACGTGGAACTCAAGGGTGATGCCAAGGGCCTCAAGTCAGCCGGGGCGATCCTGATCCACCCGACCAACGAGATCATCATCGAGTGCCGGGTTATGGACATCCCCGAGTCGGTAACGATCGACGTGAGCAACCTTGACCTCAACGAGGCGATCACGGCCGACAAGGTCGAGCTGCCCACGGCGGACATGAAACTGATCACCGACCCGCACGCGATCATCGCGCAGATCGTCGAGCAGAAGGAGATCGTCGTGGCCGAGGCAGCGACCGTCGAGGGTGCCGCGGGCGTTGCGCCAGAGGTCATCGGCGAGAAGGAACGCGCGGAGAAGGCCGCCGCCGCCCCGGGCGCCAAGCCCGCCGCCGGTGCCGCTGGCAAGCCGGCCGCTGGTGCTGCCGCCAAGCCCGCCGCTGGTGCAGCCGCCAAGCCTGCCGCCAAGAAGTAAACCACCACACGCACCCCCCGGCCCACCGGCCCGGGGGTGTTTTCGCAACCCCGGCACCACCCATGCACCTGATCGTCGGCCTCGGCAACCCGGGCACGCAGTACGAGCGCACCCGACACAACGCCGGGTTCATGGCCATCGACCGCGCCGCACGCGCTTTCGCCCCATCAGGCCCCTGGAGGCAACGCTTTGGCGCCGAGGTGCTCGAGGCAAGCATCCTCGGCGAGCGGGCGCTGCTCGTCAAGCCGATGCGATTTATGAACTGCTCGGGCCAGGCCGTCGCCGAGGCGCAGGCGTTCTACAAGATCGACCGCCACCGCCTGCTCGTTGTCGTCGATGACTATGCGCTACCCCTGGGCCAACTCCGCCTGCGCCAGGCCGGCTCCAGCGGGGGGCACAACGGCCTACGCGACATCGAACGCGCACTGGGGGACCAGAGCTTCGCTCGCCTACGCCTGGGCATCGACCCCCCACCACCGCAATACGCCGACCCGGCCGACTGGGTCCTGGCACGCTTCTCAGACGCCGAGATTAAAGCCCTCGACCCCGCACTCGACCGCGTCAAGGACGCTATCGCCACGTTCATCAAACACGGCCTCCCCCACGCCATGAACCAGTTCAACGCCCCACCACCCACACCCAAACCCAAACCCCCAGCCAACCCCCCGGCCCCCTTTTGACCAGTTTTTATTTGACCATCTGGCCATTTGGCCATTTTCACTCCGCCTCCGCCGACACCCGCCTGAAACTCCCGCTCTTTCGCATCTCCCCCTCGGCCAGCAACTTGCCCCGGATCAGGTTCAGCCGCTCGGCCACATCGTCCATCTCAGGCCGCTTGGCCGGCTCGACCTCCACGCACTCCATAATGAGTTTATCAAACAACTCCGGCACGCGCTCGTTGATCTCGATGGGCCGCTTGGGCTTGGGCACCAGGCTGTCGTCCAGCGAGCCGAGCAGCGAGTCGGGCTTGGCCAAGGCCGTGGGGACGTACGCCTTCGTCAGGCACTGGTACATCGTCGCCCCCAGGTTATAAACGTCCGTCTTGCCCGTGATAGGCCGGCGGTGTACCTGCTCGGGGGCGATGTAGTCGGCCGTCCCCTGTATCCGCTTCTTGACGGTGTTAATCGGGCACGACTGACCCAGGTCGATGACCTTGGCGTTCCCCGCCGCGTCAACAACGATGTTGTTCGGCTTCATGTCCGCGTGCACGAACCCCTTGCCGTGCATGTAGGCGAGCGCCCGCGCAACCTGCTCGAACGTCCATGCCGCGGCCTCGAAGGTCTTGGGCGGCTCGCGCTCCAGGCTCACGCCGTCAACAAGCTCCATCAACAGCATCATCTCATTGCACGCCGAGAGCAGCCCGGGGCGCTTTTTGATAAGCCGGCCCATCCCGCGCACGCCAGTATGCCTCAGCTTACTGCCGATGGTGTGCTCGGCCTCGATCTGCTCTAAAAACCGCTCGTCCTTCTCCGTCTCCTTCACCACATGCTTGAGCGCCCAGACCTCCTTGGCCTTGGGGTCCTGCACGACATAAATGATCGACTCGGCACCGCGGCCGATCTCGGCCTCGACCCGGAAACCCTCGACGATATCTCCCTTCTTAAACACGTTCACTCATAAATCCTTGACTAACGGCAACGCAGGCCGCGATGTTTCCACCCCAGAGTACCGCCGAACACCGCCCCTATCACAGGCCTACCAGAACGGCAGCCCGCCAGTATATGAAGCCAAACGCCCCAGATCGGCCCTTCTTTCAACCTTCAAGACTCCAACCGACAGAATCGCCATTCGCACGGGTAAATCAGGCGGTTGCGAAACGACCGCAGACGACCAAGATTACCGCGTCCACTATCGTCCCAAAACCCCTATCAATCCAGCCAAACCCATACGACTATGAGACTATGACAATCCAAACATGAACAACCCCGTCGCCAACTTCGGATAAAAGTACGTGCTCTTCTGCGGCATCAGTTCGTTCGCCCCGCACACCTCACGCACGGCCGTCAGGGGCGTCGGGTCCACGATCACGCCCAACTGCGGCTCAAAGTCAGCCCCCACCCCGCTCTTGCCACCCTCCCCACGCCCGAGCGCATCGACATCCGCCACCGAGTGCGGGAAGGCCCACTGCACCGGCTGCCCCCCGTTGAGCTTCGCCTGGGCGATCTGCTCGACGATCAGGTGCTGGCAGATCGCCACATCGAGCGTGCGCCAGGCGTGCGGCTTGTCCGGGAAGGCCCCCTTGAGCGGGTCAGGATCAATCGGCGTGCACAGGTATGCCGTGCCCGTGGCAAAGTCGTAAAGCCCCAGGACGTTCTTCCCACCCTTCTTGGCCCCGACCTTCATCGCGTGCTCGATGGAGCCGAGGCCGCCGTGCACGGGCGCAAGGTGCAGGTGCCCCTTGCTGGCGCGCTCAAAGGCGTGCCACGAATACCCCTTGATCCCCGCCAGCACGCGGTGCGTCGGGCCGATGACCAGCCCCGGGTCGTGCAGGCTCACGAGCATGAACATACACCGGCGTGCCGGGTGGTCGGCAGGCAACTTCTTTCCACCCGCCTGGAGGTGCTCTAAGTATGTCATAGCCGTGGTATACCGGTGGTGCCCGTCGGCGATCAGCACGTCCTGCCCCGCTAGGTCGTGCGTCAGGTGCGCCAGTGTCCCCTCATCGTGCACGGCCCACAGCTCGTGCAGGCACCCATCGTCCGTCGTCCCCACCACCTCCGCCGGGCGAAGGCCCGCGATGTGCGCCACACGCCGGGCAAGGTTGTGGTGCTCGTCGGGCACCAGCCCGAAGATCGGGGAGATCTGCATCCCCGTCGCCTGCATCAGCGCCAGCCGGTCCTGCTTGGGGCCTGAGAACGTCTGCTCATGCGGCAAAATCCCGCCACGCCCATCCTTGCCCGGCCCGAACGGCGCGATATCCAGCGTCGCAACCACCCCCGTCCGCTGGTGCCTCCCCCCGGCATACTCAAACGTCTGCCGGTACACAAACATCACCGGCTCGGCACGCTTGACAAAGACCCCCTCCTGGAGCTTGGCCCGCAGACGCAGCCCCGCCGAGGCATACTCGATGTCGGGCCCAAGGTCCTTCGCCGGCAGGTGCGGCAGGTCGATCGCCACGATATTGTCTTCACTCCTGGCCAGCAATCCGTCCTTGCCCGCCTGGTCCAGAATGTCATAAGGCGGGGCGATCAACGCCGAGAGATCCGCCGGCGTGCCGGGCTTGGCAGAGACCGCCTGCGCATACTGGACGGGCACAAAGGGATAAATCGTGGGCATCCCCGAGCATATGACCCCGCCGGGCCACCACGCTCGGCAGCCGGTGCTGCTTCCTTCTTCCTTCCCGTTCTTACTTCCCCTTGGGCAAAAACTGCCCCGCCGCGTTGAGGGCGTGGTCAAAGAGCTGCTCGATCTCATCGGGCCGCTGCGAGTTGTACCACCCCAGCGCACGCCGATCTGGGCCGATTAAAAACAGGTTCACCGCATGGTTGATGTTGCTCATCTCACCGCCGACGGACGTCTTGATCTTGTCGGCGGGCTGCTCCTCTACGAACTGCATCAGGTCGTTGGCAAAGATCGACCGCGCGATAAACCTCGGCTGACGCTCCGGCGGCTCGGTCAGGAACAACCAGTTGGCCGTGTCGATCTTGAACCGGTTTTCGATGTACTCCGTCAGCACCGCCGGCGTGTCGTTGCCCGGGTCGATGCTCAGGGACAAAAACCGGACCCCCGTCCCCGCCAACCGCTTCTGCAACTTCTGCATCTGCCCGGTCATCACCGGGCACGCCAAGGGGCAGTTGGTGAACATGAAGTCCACGATCGTTACCTGCCCGTCCAGCACGCTCTCGGTCCTCGCCTGCCCGGTCTGGTCGATGAGCGCAAAGGGTGGGATCTTCAGCACGGGCTTCTGCGGCGCAGCGCTCTGGGCCGGGTCGATCGCCGGTGCAGTCGCACGCGAGGCCAGCACCATCATCGCCGCCACGCCGCCAAGCAGGGCGACCAGCGCCAGCACAAAGACATACTTCATCAAACGGTCCATGCACTCTTCCCGGCCATCAAGCCTCAAACAACATCACCAAACCGCACGCACCAGCACCTCAACAACCATCGCCACCAGCAGCACCGGCAGGTGGATGATCGAGGCCAAAAACACACGCCGAGCCGCCGGGCGGTGCATCCCGCGCAGCAGACGCAAGCAGAGCACCAAATACACCACACCCGTAACACCCGCCACCACCCCATACCCAACCCCCAGCACCCCCGGCAGCGCCCACACCGGCAGCAGCGTCGCCGGCACCAGCAACGCCGAGGTCGCCACGATCGTCAGCCCCGTCCAACGACCCGTCGCGTCGTACCAACTGAGCATCCGGTGCCCCCCCGCGGCGTAATCATCCTTGTACATCCACGCGATCGCAAAGAAATGCGGCAACTGCCACACAAACATCAACGCAAACAGCGACCACCCACCGCCGAGCATCAACGGCTCATACCACACCCGCATCACCGGCGTGCCGACACCCATCGCCGCACACCACCCGATCATCGGCGGCAACGCCCCAGGCACCGCACCAATGAGCGTGTTGATCGGCGTAACCGGCTTGCTCGGCGTGTAGACGAGCACATAGATCAATATCGTCGCCAGCGACACCAGCGCCGCCGCCGGCCCGCACAACGCCAGCAACAACCCGACGCCCACCACCGAGCAGAGCACCCCCGCCCCAAACGCCGCCCCGCTCGTCAGCCGGCCCATCGGCAGCGGGCGACTCGCCGTGCGCGGCATCAGGGCATCGCGGGCACACTCCCACCACTGGTTCAACGCATTGGCCCCCGCCGCTGACGCCGCCGTGCCCATCAAACACCCCGCACCAACCACCGCAAGCTCCCCCCACCCAAACCCACGCCCAAACACCCCGAGCACAAAGCCCACCCCAGCCGTCATCGTTACCAGTTTGGTTATCCTCGGCTTGGCCAGCTCCACGAGCGCCTGCACAAACTCACCGTGCGTCCGCACAGGCCCCCCCAGCGGCCCAGGCCCAGGCACGGGCACAGGCACAGCCACGGCAAGGGCTTGCTCGCGGGCATCACTCTCAAGCACGGACATGCACAAGCATAGGTTCCGCCGGCCGGCGGGTGAAAAACCCCCCGCCTCACCGCCCCCCGCTCACGCCACCCATCTTCTTTAGGCGCATCTGCAGGTCGTCCGGGTTGGGCGAGACGTCCAGTGCCGTACGCACGTGCACCATCTCCTGCTCCACCAGCTCCATCAACGCGTGGTTGAAGTCCTTCATCCCCTGCTGCCTCGCCTCGGCACCCTTGAGATACTCGCGCAGCTCACCCTCGCGCGCCTCAAGAATGAACTTCTGCACGATCGGGTTGTTGATCAGAATCTCCACCGCCGGGATACGCGCGATGTTCTCGTGCAGCGTCGGCAGCAACTTCTGGTACACAAACGCCCGCATCTGATACCCGAGCATCTTGCGGATCCCCTCGACCTCCTCGGCCTCAAACAACCCATAGATTCGGCTGAACGTCTGCGTCGTGCTGCTGGCGTGGATCGTCCCGTAGACAAGGTGCCCCGTCTCGGCCGCGTGCAACGCCGCCTCGAACGTCTCCTTGTCGCGCATCTCACCGATGAGCACCACGTCGGGGTTCTCACGAACCAACGCCCTCAACGCGATCTTAAAGTCCGTTACGTCGATGCCGATCTCGCGCTGGTTGATCGTCGCCTTCTTGTCCGTCAACAGATACTCGATCGGGTCTTCGATCGTAACGATGTGCACCGCCTTGCGCTCGTTGACATAGTCGAGCATCGCCGCGATCGTCGTCGTCTTGCCCGAGCCGGTAACACCCGACAGCAGCACCATCCCCTGCGGCTGCAACGCAATCTCACCCATGCTCGGCGGCAGGTACAGGTCCTCAAACCTCCTGATCTTGCTCGTGATCAACCGCGCCGCCATCGACAACTTCCCACGCGCCTGAAACAGGTTCACGCGGAAACGCGTACCCGCGTCGTAGTCATACGCAAAGTCCGCCGAACCGTTGCTCCGCAGGTCGTTCATCAACTCGTCGCTGAGGATGTGCTTGGCGATATCCATGAACTCCTCACCCGAGACCGGCGTGGTGTCCAGCGGCTTGAGCGCGCCGCGGATACGCAGCTTCGGGGCCATCCCCGACTTCATGATCAGGTCCGACGCGCCCAACTTGATACACGCCTCAAGAAACTTCCCAAACCGCGTCTCGTTGGGGTCGTGCTTGCGGTCGGGGTCCAGCGTCGTGTGCTTCGGGGCGGCTGAGTCGTGCTTGTGGGACATCTACGTGCTCCAATATGCTCTGGCTAAGCGCTCTACAAAACGCCCCGCCTGATTGCGTCTACAAAAATGCCGAATACATGATAAGGTGCCTTGCCCACGCAGGCCAAAAACCAAGCCAACGCCGGGCAACCACTACCGATCCGCACCAGACGGCTGCCCGGTTCCACTACCCCCCCCAGGCGGTTGCTGATCCCCCGGCGGCTGCTTCCCCTCTGGAGGTTGGCCGGCCAGGGGGGGCTGATTCCGGTCGATCGGCCTGTGCAAATCGTCCCCGCGGAACTCGCTGCGCGGAACCAGCTTCTGCATCCGCTTCTTCTCCCGCTCCTCCTCCGTCATCGGCCGCCGATTATGGCCCGATTGCTGAGCCTGCTGCTGGCCCTGCTGCTGGCCCTGCTGCTGCACAGGATTCGCTCCCCGCTTCTGGTTCTGCCCTTGGCCCCGACCCTGCTCGCGCCCCGATTCATCCTTGTTCCTCGGCTTTGCCTGCGGCAACGCCGGCCCCGCCGGCAACATCGTCAGGTTTTCGATCGGATACGCACCATCCTCCCCCGTTGCGTCCAGCCGCACCAGCACCAACTGCGTCAAGATCTGCGTATCAATCACAATCCCCGGCCCATCGGGCGTCTGCACGGGCACCTTCTTCTTGGGCAGGTTCTTCTTGAGCTCCTCGTACGTCGTGTCCTCGTACCGCAAGCAGCACATCAGCCGGCCGCAACGACCGCTGATCTTCAGCGGGTCCAGCGTCGCCTTCTGCGTCTTGGCGCTCTTCATGCTCACGGGCTTGAGCACCTTGAGAAACTGCCTGCAGCAGCAGTGCTGCCCGCACCGCTCATAGTCCCCCGTCAGCCTCGCCTCGTCGCGTGCGCCCACCTGGTGCATCTCCACCCGCGCGTGCAGGTCGTGGGCCAGCTCCATCACCAACGCGCGAAAATCGACCCGCTCCTCAGACAGAAAGTGCACCACCAACCTCTCCCCGCCCAGCACCGCCTCAACATCGACGATCTTGATATTCCCCGGCCCCACCCGCTGCTGCGCTCGCCGGGCCGCGGCGACCCACTGCGGCTTCTTGGCCTCCAGCGCCGCCGCCTGGTTCATGTCATCGACCGTTGCCACCCGCAAGATGCGCCCGTCAGTGTAGAACGGATAGTCCCGACCCCCGGAGTTCTCAAAGTACCGCAGCATCTCCTGCCTCGAAACGCTCTTGCCGCACCCGCTGTTCGGGCACGTCGTCGTGAGCATCTCGACGAGCTCGGTCCCCCGGTGCGTCCGCGCAACAAGCTTGCTCCCGCACCCGGGCTTGGCCTGCCCGTCGTACGGGTACTCCCCGAGCATGCGCATCGCCCCGAAGCGCACGACGATCGTCTTGGGTGGTTGCAACGCCTCATAGGCCTTGCGGTCGGCTTCCAGATCGGCCTCAAACTGCGGCAAAGGAAAGATGGACATCGGTTCTCGCGGGTGGTCTGATCGTTGGTGTGAAGATGTGAAGAGTTGGTACGTCCGTCGGCAAAGTCGCTCTCAGGGAGGTGTGTTGCTCGCCCCCGTGTCCGCCGGGCCCGCCCCCGGGGCCGTGTGCACCTCCTCCAGCGCAGGCGCAGTGGTGCGGTGCGCCAGCCCACGCAGGCCCGGCACCTTTGGGATCGCCGGGGTGTTGTTCTCCCCGCGATGACGGGTCGCCTCCTCCCACTGCTCCCAGACCTTCCGGTCTGAATAAAGCAGCCAGGGCGTGTGGATGCACCGCGTGATCAAGATCGCCGTAAGGTATGAAGGCAACGCCGTCCACTCCACACGCACACCCTTGTGCAGCAGCCACCACTGCATCCCCCAGGCAATAAAATAGAGTATTGGCGACAAGCAAAGACGCTGAAACTGGATAATCGTCGCGTCCTTGGCAAACGAGATCGGCGGCGGCGCCGCGTCCATCACACGGTCGGCCGCGTTGACCACACGGCCGGCCTTCTTCCACTTCGCCGGCCAGTGGGTCGCCAGCCAGTGCAGCCCCACCACCAGCACCACGTCAAAGATCATGTCGATCACAAAGGTCAGACCGATCACAAACCACTTGTGCATCCCCTCAAGCAGGTGCCAACTGTTCAACAGCCGCAGAACACCCGTCGTCAGAACGATCGCAAACAGACCCGCCAACACGATGTTGACGTTCACATTCACAATCCGGCGGGCATATTGGCGGGCACACCACGACAGCATCTCCCCGAGTCTAGTGGCCCCACCACCACCGCATCACAAGACCCTCATACCCCCCCAACAACCCATTGGAGTAAGGGTATATGGTAAAAGTTATCCACACGCGACCCGAACCTTGACATCCGTTCGGACTCTGGTATACTCTGAACATGTCAGGCCAACGCCCGGCGCGTCCCTGACCAGGTTTTTCTCCTCCGCATGTGCCGAGGGGGCCTGATTCGCCGGTACCCGAAGCGCCTGCTTTGGAAGAATGTTCTCGGCCCTGCCCGTGTGCAGCAACAAGGTGCCCCCGCACCTGAATCTGCGCCCGCGTCAACCGGCTCGTTCTTCCCCCGCAGCCACGCCCGGCAAGTTTGAGAAAGGCTCTGTCATGTCCCGTACCCCCGCTTCGAATGGTTCCTCCCCCGCCCCGTCCACTTCCTCCGGTCCCGCCGGGCTTAAGCCCAAGGCACCCGTCGAGGTCAAGGCCGACGCAGGCAAACCAGGCTCAACAGCAACTTCCTCCCCCGCCGGCACCGCCGCCGCGGCCGGCACCTCCACACCCACCAAGCCCAGCCAGGCCGCTGCGACCACCCCCGTGAGCAAGGAAAAGCTCCAGGCCCTTTCGATCGCCGTCGGGCAGATCGAAAAGACCTTCGGCAAAGGCTCCATCATGAAGCTCGACGAGAAGGCCTACCTGGCCATCCCGGGCTTCAGCACAGGCACCATCTCCCTCGACCTCGCCCTCGGCGGCAAAGGCATCCCACGCGGGCGGATCATCGAGATCTTCGGCCCCGAATCCTCCGGCAAAACCACCCTCGCACTCACCGTCGCCGCCAACGCCCAACGCGAAGGGGGCGTCGCAGCCTTCATCGACGCCGAGCACGCACTCGACCCCTCCTGGGCACGCCGGCTCGGCGTCAACATCGACAACCTCCTCGTCAGCCAGCCCGATAGCGGCGAGCAGGCACTGGAAATCTGCGAGCTGCTCGTACGCTCCAACGCCGTCGACCTCATCATCGTCGACTCCGTTGCCGCGCTGATCCCCAAGGCCGAGATCGAAGGTGAGATGGGCGAGGCCGTCGTCGGCCTGCACGCACGCCTGATGAGCCAGGCGATGCGCAAGCTCACCGGCGTCATCGCTCGCACCAACTGCACCGTCATCTTCATCAACCAAATCCGCGAAAAAATCGGCGTCATGTACGGCTCGCCCGAGACCACCACCGGCGGCCGCGCCCTCAAGTTCTACGCCAGCGTCCGCATCGACATCCGACGCATCGGCGCCATCAAAGAAGGTGAAGAAACCGTCGGCAACCGCACACGCGCCAAGGTCGTCAAAAACAAAGTCGCTCCACCCTTCCGCGAGGCCGAGTTTGACATCATGTTCAACGAAGGAATCAGCGGCAGCGGAGACCTCATCGACCTGGCCGTCGAAGCCGGCGTCGTCGACAAGTCCGGCGCGTGGTACACCTACGGCGACATGAAACTCGGCCAGGGCCGCGAGAACGCCAAACGCGTCATCAAAGACAACGGCGACCTCTTCAAGGAAATCCGCAACAAAACCCTCGCCGCACGCCTAGCCGAGGCCGCCAAAAACGCCAAAGGCAGCATCCCCATCGCCCCGAGCGCCGACAACGACAGCGAAGACTAAAAACCCCTCACCCAGAACGTTCTGACAGGCAAGGCCAGAGGTGCGATTGGACAACTGACCAAACGACCAAACGACCAAACGGCACATCACCCCTGCACTGTTTGATCACTTGACCACCTGACCATTTGATCAGTTCCCCACCCGTACGGCCTCTGTGCGGGTTTTTTTCATCCACACCCCGACAACATACACCAAACTACGAAAAAATATCCCCAAACTACGCACAAAATGCGCGATCAATCGAACAGCAAACCTCCCCCGGTCGAATCTACCCGGCATTATACTCTAGATTCTCTAGAGAATGTTCGTAACCACCTAACAGTTTGATTATCCGGGAGTCTTGCAGATGTCCATTACGCGCTGCCGTCTTTCACCCCGCCGTGCACTCACCACCGCCGCGTGGGCCTTGGCCTGCGCCTGCGGCACCACGGCCATGGCCGAGCCGAAGCTCGTGGTGACCAGCCTCTCCGAAGGTATCTCCGCCGACGGCAACAAGGCCGTCGGGTACCTCTTTGACTACTCCATCCCGGGCTACACGCCCTATGTCTGGCAACGCGGCGTCGGCTACTCGTCCCTCCCAGGCACCGGCTTCGGCAACGACCCGATCCACGCCTCCGCCGACATCACCACCTTCGCCACAGGCCTGCCCAACACGAGCAACTGGGGGAACCTCAACTGCTTCACCGGATATGACCCCGACACAGGCGCACCCAACCCCCAAATCACCCCGTGCCTGATCCCCAACATCGCACACCGCTACACCACCGCCACAGGCTGGGTCAACACCGGCTCGCTCCCGAGATTCCAAGACCCCGACACTGGCCGCTTCTTCGGCGGCACACGCTGCGACTTCACCATCAACTCCGCCAACGACCTCTCCGGCGACGGCAACACCATCGTCGGCGGCGCATACTCCTCCCCGCTCACCTCCTCCTCAGGCGGCCCCTCCAGCGGCCTCTGCACCGACTTCTACGCCTTCAAGTACGTCGCCTCCACCGCCACATTCACCCAACTGCCCATCCAGCCCGACTCCACAGGCTCCAGGGCCGACTCCGTCAGCAACGACGGCTCCGTCATCGTCGGCCATGACAGCGACGAGACCGTGGGCCGGCGCACCTGCGTCTGGACCAACAACGTCCAAACCCTCATCGACCCCCTCTCGGGCAGTTTCTCCAGCTCCATCGTCAACGGCGCGGGCAACGCCATCGCGGGCGTCGTCAACCCAGCGTTCGCGCTGCCGACCTTCGGCATCGAAGACATGCAACTCGTCAAGTGGACCCGTCAGCCCAACAACTCCTGGACACCCACCGCACTCGGCAGGCCCGTAGACTACAACGACGGCACCGAGATCAAGCCTCTGTCTGTGTGGTTCGTCACGGCCATCAGCGACGACGGGAACACCATCGTCGGCAACGCTCAGTATGGGTTCAGTTTCTGGGACAGGGTCAGCCGGCCCTTCATCTGGAGCCCCACGATCAACGCCGGCGTCCCGCTGGACTTTGCCACCTACCTCGCACAGACCGCTCCCACCAGCCCCATCGTACAGGGTGATATCAGCATCGTCCGCATCGACGGCATGTCCGCCGACGGAAATGCCATCGCCGTGACCTTCTCCAACACCCGCAACACCTGCACACCCCCCGAAGCGAGCCTCAACACCGGCGACCGCGGGATCATCTATCTCGACGGCACCAGCGTCCCGGGCGAGGCACCCACCATCGCCCTGCCGCCACGCGACTACGTCTCCACCCAATACACCAGCCTCGGCGTCGCCCTCAACGTTGCCGCCTCGGGCACCTTCCCCATGACCTACACCTGGCAGCGTGAAGACCCCAACAACCCAGGCCAGTGGCTCGGCCTCACCGAAGCCTGCGCAGGCTTCACCTTCGGCGGCGAGTGGGACTTTGAAGGCGTCAACAAAAACCAGCTCCGCATCGGGCAGGCAACCTGCGGCAACAACCGCGGAGGCAACTACCGCGTCATCGTCTCCAACGCCTTCGGCAGCGCAACAAGCACACCCGCCGCCGTCACCTTCGCGCAGGGCACACTCATCACACAGCAGCCCCAGAACGTCACCGTCTGCAACGCCAGCAGCGGGTCCACCAACGCCGTCGCCATCTCAAACTCCTCCGACCTCGTCCAGCAGTGGGAGATCGCCAGCAGCGCAACGCCGACGGACTTCGTCCCACTCTTTGACGGCGACAACATCCTTGCCGGCGGTCAGACCGTGCGTATCTTCGGCGCCAGCGGGCAGTTCATCTCGCTGACCCCGAGCCTCGAAAGCCAGGCCGGCACCTACCTGCTCCGCTGCCAGATCCTCAGCCCCTGCGGCGATGCAACCAGCGACACCGTTACGCTCACGATCAACTTCTGCCGCTGCGGCGCCTCGGACGTCGCCGGCCCGGGCCAGTCCGTCGGCCCCGATGCCGAGCTGACGGCCGACGACATCATCGTCTTCCTCAACTGGTTCTTTGCCGGCGACTTCCGCGCCGATGTCTCCGGCCCAGGCCAGAGCACACAGCCCGACTACGACTTCACCGCCGACGACATCATCGTCTTCCTCAACCGCTTCTTCGCCGGGTGCTGATCCACACAAGAGACCCCCGCCCGGCACCAGCCGAGGGGCTTGATACGAGAAAAAAAGCCCCCGCCATCGGCGGGGGCTTTTCATTTCACTGCGATCTCATTGCCACAGCGATCAATCAGCGCGAACGCCGACGCCGGCCCATCGCCAGCACGCCCAGGCCCAGCACCGCGGCAGCCCCGGGTGCGGGGATGACCACGACGCCGATCTGGCTCGAAACGCCGTTCTCATCGCCGAAGAAAAGCCGCTGCGTGCTCGGGTCCCACGCCAACGCCTCGATGTTCTGCAAGAGCCCCGACGCCGCGTTGCCCGTCGGCAGCGCCGTTGACGACAGGAGCGTCCCCGTCAGCGAATAGACGTTCAGCAGGTTCGAGTCCCCGGCAAACTCGGGGCTGACGGCCACCAGCAGCAGGTCCTGGCTCTGCCCGAACCAGAACGCCTCACTAGCCGGCAGGAAGAGCAGACCCTTGCTCTGGTTGGGAAGGTTGAACGTCCCGGGCAGGGCCGTCGTCCCGTCCGCAGCCGAGACAAAGCGAATCTGGTTCGCGCCACCCGTGCCGTCGATGAACGCAAAGCGGTCGCTCGCGGCCGACGAGCCCGGCACAAACGCGATGTCATCGCTGTTGATCGGGTAGTTGCCGATGGTGTTGCTCGTCGTGGCTGTCGCCGTGTCCAGCGACGTCAGGATGCGGCCCGTGGGGGAGGCAAAGCCGTCAACGGCGACCAAAGTGGGCTGCATGCCGGCGAACGCACCGTACCCAACGCCACGCGTGTTGACCGTGATCCCCTCAGGCCCGACCGGGCGCGCCCCGGCCGCGCCGTTGACGACCGTGAACTGCCCGACAGCCACCGGCGTGCTCGCCAGGTTGCCCCCGATGTAACGGGCGATATACCCGTTGCTCTCAGACGGCGACGCGAGCGAACCCGCATCGCCCGAGACATACAGGTCGCCGTTGTACCACGTCATCCCCTCAGGCTCCAGGCGCGGGCCTGACGGCTGCAGGTCGCTGGCCACGCGGTAGATGCTGATGCTCCGGTTGGCACCAAAGAGCGTCGCGTTGACGGTGTTGTTGAGCGTACCAGCCGATGCCGAGGCTGCAAGCCCGGCAAGAGCACACAAAGAAACGATAGACTTCATAGGAATCTCCTCCTTCTTATCTCTCTGAACAAACCGTGGCAACAGCACCACGATTCATACCCTACCCCCTCATCAGGGCGGGTGCCATCCATCGAACAACAAGAAACCGTGAAAACTGCCGAAAAAACTCGCCATCACCCCGGCCACGGGCCTGCTAAGGGCGTGAAACTGGGGAAGTTGGAGAAGCCCCACCCACGCCCATACCCCCGGCACCCCCGGCAGGCTTCACACCCACGCCGCTGTTCAGCGACAGGGCCTCTTCAACGAGCCGCCAATCGGCGACCTTAAAGTTCTGCATCGACCCGTTGTTGTCGTCCTGGACCACGATCGCACCCCTCGGAAACGCCGGGCCAAGGGGCGCGCTGGTTACAGTCACCCCGTCCGTATGAGTAACAGGGTCCAAACCATTGGGCCCAGCAAACGACAGCCTAAACGACCCTACATAAACGCCCGTCTCCCGGCTGTACACCGCGTACCGGTCCTCCCCCTGGCACGACACAACAATCCACCCCGACCGGCCCGGACCCTCCCAGATCGATACCCCCTCCACATCACGGGCAAGGTTCCCTCCATCCTTCCCGCCCAGCGGCCCGCGGACCACGTCCACAAGCGTCCGGGCCGGGCCTTCTTCAGTATGCCCATACCCCGGCAGCGGGTAACGCCAAAGCCCCACGCACTCCTCACCAATATACAACCACCCGTTGGCCGTGTCCGCCACGCAACCCTCAACCTGCGTGCCGACGTGGAATGAACTGACAACCGCCGTAGACCATGCACCCGCGTTCCCCTGCGCTAGCCGGTAAATACGCACCGCCCCGGTCTTGTCATTGACCACAACGTGCGGCAACCCCGTGGCCGAGTCAAGGTACGCGCACACCCCGTAAACCTCCTTCAAATCCGTGTCAAACGGCCCACCCGGCAGCACGCTCAGCACGCCCGTCGCACGATCGACCAGATACGCGGCCAACAGATCACCCGTCCGGTTGCTGGCAAAGACCATGTCCACCGTGCCCGGTGCGGGCACCGAAGCCGGCACGTTGTGCAGCACATCCACATTGTTCATACGCCCATCAAGGAGCGACTGCACCTGCACCCCGCCAAGCGTGTAGACGTGCAGCCCCGCCTTCTTATCGGTGCCGATGATCAGCGACCGCGCCGGGTCGGCTGCATTAACCCAGACGGCAGGATCATCCGCGGCATCACCCTCCTTGGCGATCGGGGTCGTCTCCACCTGGCACTGCACCACCGGCCAAGGGTTCTGTTCGGCAAACACACCGACCCCCAAGCCAGCAACAACCATCAAAGCCCATACCACCACCCCCGCACTGCCAGGACGGATCGGTAACAACAGACTGCCGCAATCACACTTTATCATCTCCGAGTATTGCAACCCGACCAGAAGGCTGGCACCCTTGGTGTAATCTTCAAGAAATCTTTACTCCCCCCCCAGGCACACCTTGGCATAATGAACGATGCTGCGCAGACGATCCAGCCACCACACCCATGCCGGGTGCCCACGGGCCTTCACGCTCATCGAGCTTCTCGTCGTCATCGCCATCATTGCCCTGCTGATCTCGATCCTCCTGCCCGCCCTTGCCTCTGCACGCGATACCGCGCAAACAACCAAGTGCGCCAGCAACCTCCGCCAACTCGGCGTCGCCGCCATGGCCTACGCCAACGACGCCAAGGGCTACCTCAGCAGCGGCGCGTGGGACAACCGCTCCCCACGCAGCTGGGGCGCAATGGACAAGGCAGGCTGGGTCGCCGATAGCGTCATCGGCGGCTACTCCGTGCCGGGCCAAATCCTCTGCCCGACCTCCCCGGCCAGGGGTTCTGAATCGTGGAACTCCTCCAAGGTCCGCGGCCCAGACGCCTACCGCCTCATCACCGAGCAAGAGCAGGCACAACTCATCAAGCAGGGGTACAACTCCAACTACACCCAGTCCTGGTTCATGGCCTACACGGACCCCAAAGCCGTCCAGGTCCTCAACAACCCCAAAGACATCAATACCACCAAAGGCCCACTGCGCGAGTCCGCCCTTGGCAACGCCCCAAGCTCCATCGTCCCCCTCCTCGGCGACACCAAGGCCGAGCTCCTGGACACCAACAACTCCCTCGTCATCGAGAACGTCGAGTACGTGGGCGCAAAGACCTGCAGCGACGGCCCCACCGCAGCACGCACGCCATCGGGCCAGAACGTTAGCGGCAGGCAGGTCTACCTCGACTTCGGCACCGCCCACGGCCGCGGCGGAAACATCACCGTCGGGCAGGTCAGGCACAACCGCACACTCGCAAACTTCGTCTTCGCCGACGGCTCCGTCAACGGCATCAAAGACGACGGCAAACGCGACGGCGTCTTCGACTCCACCGTCGGCTCCAAAAACGGGTGGGTCGTACGCATCTACGACGACCTCGAAGGAAAAATCTACGGCGGGTGGCTCACCTACCCAGGACTCAACTGGTAACTGTTCCCTGTGTCAGTAAACAACATTGCCCGCATCAATCCCGGGCCGAGGAGAACCTATCTATGAACCTGTTCACACGCGGCGTAATCGCTCTGCTCTGGACGGCTGGAACCTGCGGCACCACCGCCATCGCACAAAACTCCATCACCATCTTCGGGCAGCCCTACCGCGTCCAGCGGTTCAACTACTCCGACCAGATCAAGTTCCCAGGCGTCACCTTCCCCGCAGACAACGTCGCCATCTTTGAGTCTGAAGGCCTCGCGTACATCGGCAACAACAAACTCATCATGAGCGCCGATGATGTCGCCGACGTCTTCATCGGCGAACCCGACAACTGGTTCATCGAGGTCAACATCCTCACCAGCGGGGGCAACATCACCGGCCTGCAATACTCCCGCACACTCGCCGTTGTCGATGCCGCCACACAGGGCTACGACCCCAACCCAGGCGGCCTCGCGATCAACACCAGCAACACCGGCCTGGGCGCAGGCGGGAACCTCGTCGTCAGCGGCAACGATGGGTACCTCTACGCCTATGGCATCAGCGGCCCAACCAGCGGCCAACTCCTCCAGACCTCAGGCGACCTCCCCTGCCCAACCCCGGCCGGGTGCAGCCTCGATATCAGCATCCAGAACTTCAACGCCGAGGACCTCACCTTCGTCCCCCCACTGGGCACAAGACCACCCGCCTTCTACGTCATCAACCAGGACCTCGGCGGGCTGGATATCGCCGGCGTTGAACGCTGGTCCACCGCCGGCACGCTCCTGAGCACCTTCGCCGTCGGCGGGACCGTCGCCCCGAGCCTCGAGGGCGCAGTCGCCAAGGGGATCGCCTACATCCCCGACTCACCCAAACTCCCCGCCCTCCTGCGCAGGCCAGACGGGATCATCCTCATCTCCTTCGACCGCTCCTTCCCCGCACTGCAGGCCTTTGATATCAATGGGAACCTCATAGCCACAGAAATCCTTACCTTCAACGGGCGGCCCAACGGCGCACCGCGTTTGGATATGTCCGGCTGCTCCCTGCGCATGCACATCGAGAGCCTCGCCGCGGACCCCGCCACGGGCAGGTTGTTCCTCTCCAACCAGGGCAACTTCCTTTCGTGCAACTACATGTGGATACTGAGCCCCTCGTGCGGGCTATCCGACGTCGCCGGGCCGGGTCAGTCCCTCGGCTCAGACGGGCAGCTCACGGCCGACGACATCATCGTCTTCCTCAACTGGTTCTTCGCCAGCGACGCCCGCGCCGACGTCGCCGGCCCAGGCCAGAACACCACGCCCGACACGCAGTTCACCGCCGACGACATCATCGTCTTCCTCAACCGCTTCTTCGCCGGGTGCTGATCGACTCAACGCCCCGGCAAGACATCTTGGACACACCAACTCCCGGCCCCGCACACGCGGGGCCGGTTTGTTTTTGGCCGGCTCTGACCCGCGAGCATCCCCACGAGAGTGCGATCAAAAATGGAGATGCACCACGATGGCCCACAAGCCACACGGCAGGGTCGGGTGGACATCTGGACCCTCGCGGAGTCGGGCTTGCCACAGGGGCTTCTAGGCCCCGCCGTGGGGATCGCGCAACGAGACGGATATTGCGCGCCACGCCGCCGCAGACCTTTGGCCTGCGAATGATCGGTGCATGCTCAGGGAAGCGAACTTTGACGGCCTCGTGGGCCCGACGCACAACTACGCCGGGCTGAGCCTGGGCAATGTTGCCAGCGCCAAGCATGCGGGGCGAGTGTCAAACCCGCGTGCCGCGGCGTTGCAGGGGTTGGCCAAGATGCGGGCACTGATGGAGCTGGGTCTGGTGCAGGGCATCCTGCCGCCACAGGAACGCCCGGACACGTCTACGCCCCGGCTGCTGGGCTTTGCGGGCAGCGATGCGCAGGTGATCAGGTCGATGGCCAAACGCTCGCCGTTGCTGCTGGCGCAGGTCAGTAGTGCCAGCAGCATGTGGTCGGCCAACGCCGCGACTGTAACGCCAAGTGTCGATGCCGACGACGGGCGCGTGCACCTGACGCCGGCGAACCTCAAGAGCATGCTGCACCGATCGATCGAGCCGGCGACAACGGCCCGTGTGCTCCGTGCGGTCTTCCCTGGCAGCAAACACTTTGTTGTCCACGAACCGCTGCCGGCGTGCGACGCGCTCGGGGACGAAGGGGCGGCCAACCACACGCGCCTCTACGACGCCACCAATCCCGCACGCCCCGGGCCCGGCGTGCACCTGTTTGTCTATGGCACGCACCACGCCGACCGGCGTACACCCCGGCCCGCCAAGTTCCCCGCCAGGCAGACACGCGAGGCAAGCGAGGCCGTGGCGAGGCTGCACGGGATCGACCCAGAGCGGTGCGTCTTTGCCCAGCAGAACCCCGGGGCGATCGATGCGGGCGCGTTCCACAATGATGTAGTCTGCGTCGGCAACGCCGGGGTGCTGTTGTATCACGAGATGGCCTTCCTGCAGGAGGCCAAGGTGCTCGGGCAGCTGCGCAGGCTGCTGGGCAAGGCCTTCAAACCCGTGCGCGTCTCGAGCAAGGACGTGCCGATCAAGACGGCGGTGCGGACGTACCTCTTCAACTCGCAGCTGGTAACTCTCGAGGGCGGCGAGATGCTCCTGGTCGCGCCGACGCAGACGCGCGACAACCTGCGCACCAGGCGAGTTGTGCGGTCGCTCTTTGGTGGCGATAAGGGGAGCCTGGGGACGCACCTGTATATGGACGTGCGCGAGAGCATGCACAACGGCGGGGGCCCGGCGTGCCTGCGCCTGCGCGTGCCGATGACCGATGCGCAGCTGGCCGCCGTCGCGCCGGGGTGCATCTGCACGCCGGGACAGTTAGACAAGTTGGAGGATTGGGTCGGCCGGCATTACCGCCAGCGGCTGGTGCCAGCGGATTTGGCGGACCCGAAGTTGCTAGAGGAGTCGCGCGGTGCGCTGGCGGAACTGACCAAGATTCTGGGCATCGGCAGGGTCTATCGGTTTCAGGGCCGGTGAGGCTGGGGCGCGCCCTGGCCGCGGAGGGCGAGGATGAGCTCGACCTTGCCGACGTGCGTGCGCAGGCGCTGGGCGATCTGCACGGGCGTGAGGCCCTCGTCGGCGAGGGTGAAGATCGCGGCGGTGGATTCGCTCATCGGCTCCTGGGCTTGGCCTGGGCGCTCGGCCCGGCGTGCGGGTGTGGTTGGGCCTGGCGCGGCCTGGGCTTGGCGGAGTTGTTCGAGGCGGTCGTCGGCCTGCTCGATGAGGCGCTCCAGGCGGTCGGCGCGGGCATCGAGTTGAGCGGCGATCTCGCCGGCGAGTTGTTGCAGCTCAGCGTGCTCGTGGGCCTGGGCACGGGGGGCGCCACGGGGGGCGCGCGATTTGGTGCCGGGCTGCGAACGCCGGACGATCAGCACAAGCACGGCCAGGACGATCAACCCGACGGCTACAAGCGAGGTTGCCAGCAGCGAGGGAGGGGAGATCGACGGGGAACTCGATGGGCCGAACAGGGGCGTTGCCGAGTCGCGCGTGGAGCCTGCAAGTGGCCCCTGGGTGGGGTTGGTCTGGGGCGGGTTGGTGGTGGTCCCCTGCACGGGCAAGGCTAGCACCGGCGATAGGATGTGCGTGTGAAAGCGGGCACGGCTGCAGCACGGGCATCGGGAGGGTTGAGGAACCCCACCCCTGCCCCTCCCCTTGGGGGAGGGGTTCTGAGGCAGGCGTTGCGGCGAGACCGGGGGGTGGTGGAGATTGTGCGGGCGTACCGGCGTTTGACAACGCCCGAGCGGTCGGCGCGGGCGGGGGCGGGTGCGCCGGTTTTGGTGGCGCTCAGTGGTGGTGCGGATTCGTCGGCGTTGCTGCTGGCGCTGTGGTCGGCCAGGGTGCCGGTTGTGGCCGGGCATGTGCTGCATGATCTGCGGACGGCGGCCGAGGCGCGTGCGGATCGTGGTGCGTGCGTGGCGTTGTGCGCCCGGCTGGGTGTGCCGTTGCTGCATGCGCGAGTGAAGGTGAAGGGGCGGGTGGGAAATGCGGAGGGGAACGCGCGGGCGTTGCGGTATGCCGCGCTGGCGCGGCTGGCGCGGAAGGCGGGTGTGGCGTGGATCGCGACGGGGCACCACGGGCACGACCAGCTCGAGACGGTGCTGCTGGCGCTCTTGCGCGGCTCTGGGCCGCGTGGGTTGGCGGGCATTGCGCCGTCGAGGGGCGTGGGCAAGGGAGTGCGTGTGATCCGCCCGATGCTGGGCGTGTCGCCGGGGGATGCCAGGCGGGTGTGTGCGGAGGCGGGCGTGCGGTGGTGTGAGGATGCGAGCAACGCGGATGTGGGGCTGCGGCGGAACCGGATTCGTGCCGGGGTGCTGCAGGAGCTGCTGGCGATCAAGCCCGACGCGGCCGAGCGGGCGGTGCAGGCGGGTGAGTTGCTGCGTGAGGCCGAGCGGGTGGTGCGGCGGCGTGCGGGTGTGGTGTCGCGGCGTGGGGCGGGCGCGAAGTGGTCGCGTGCGGGCCTGGCGCGGGAGAGGCCGATTGTCATCGGCGCGGTTCTGGGCGCGGCGGCGAAGGCTTTGAGCGGGCGGGTTGTGCCGCAGCGGGTGCTGATGGCGGCGGCGCGGGTGATCCGATCGGACTGCACGGACCCGAAGAGGTTCAGCGGCGGCGGGTGCGTGATCGAGGTTCGCAGCGGGACTGTGGGCGTGGTGCGAGCGTGAATCTGTTACGGCTCGGGGGATAGTGGGTGTGTGGTGATGGCTTGCTGGCGGCGTGCGATGGCCGCGTCGCGTTGGTTTTCGTAGCGGCGCAGGTCGAGTGTGGGGATGAGGGGGTTGCTGTCGTGCGCGCCGACGAGGGTGGCCATGAATCGGCGGGTGCTGCGGAGGGGGTTGATAGTGAATCTGAGGTCGTTGATGGTGCCGGTGATGCTGGTGGTAACGATCTCGTCGCGGAAGCCCTCGAAGATGGCGGTGAGCAGGGGGAGCCTGACTCTTGATCGGCTGTTGAACGAGAGGCTGAGGTTCCCGTCGGGCAGGGCGATGGTGCCCGTGCCGATCATGGCCAGCGACGGCGAGAGGAGCACGGCGTGGTCGACGCCGATGGTCTGGCCCTGGATGTGAAAGTCGGTGGCGGCGAAGTCGAACTGCTCGTCGGTGGGGAGGTTGAGGTTGGAGATTTGCATCAGCCCGACGACGATGGGGAGGTTGATGATGGTGCTGCCGCCGGCGACGGTGGCGGAGCCTCGCCCGATGAGGGCGCTGGGTTGATCGGGTGTGCCCGAGAGGGAGAGGTCGAGTGTGAGTGTGCCGCGGGTGTAGTTGGGCCTTGCATCTGCGGTGTCGTTGGGGGTGTCGTCGGCGGTGTTGTCGGGTGGGGATGGGGAGGGATTTGCGCCTGTTCGGAGGAGTTCGGCGCGGAGGTCCAGGAAGCTCAGCCCCGCGGCGGTGAGCCAGATTTGGTAGGTGCGGCCGTCGGTTGTGGTTTGGGGGTCGATGCCGAGGTTGGCTTGGGCGTGGACGCGACCGCCATAGGCCCAGGCGGAGGCGTTATCGATGCGGAGGGTGGTGTTGGGGAGGCCGAGTGTGAGGTCGGCGTCGATGCCTGCGAGGAGGAGGCCCTGGATGCGTGCCCTTGCGGCGGCGATGCGGATGGTGCCTGCGGGGCCGGTGGGTGCGGAGTGGAGCTTGAGCGTGGCGTTGCCGGTTGCGTTGGTGATTTTGAGGCCGCGGTCGAGGTTGAGTCGGGTGAAGTCGATGCGGCCGGCGAGGGACCAGTTGAGGTTGCCGGTGTCGGGCTGGTTGAGTTCGAGGGTGAGGGCTTGTGTGGTGATGGGGTCGTCGGTGGTGATGTTGCTTTTGGTGATGAGGTTTTCGATCGCGGGTGGGAGTATGGAGGCCAGTGAGGGTGGTAGGCCGGTGGTTTCGAGGGTGAGTGTGGTGGAGGCTTGCCAGGAGGGATCGCCCGGAGCGTTGCCACCTGCGGACCAGGTGCCGACGGTGGTGAGTTGCCAGTTGTCGCCGACGATGGTGAGTTGATCGATGAGCCCTGCGGGTGGTTGGCCTGCGTTGAGGTCTTGGAGTGTGACCTCGCCTGAGATGGTGGGGAGTTGGTAGCGTTTGTCGTCGAGGGTGAGGGAGAGTTGTCGGGGGCGGAGGGCGATGGAGGTTTGGTTGCCCGTGGCGTTTGGGCGTGGCGTGATGGAGACCTCGGCATCGAAGTCGCCGGCCGGGGCGGCGCGGGCGTAGAAGTCGGCGACGCGTGGCGGGGCGTAGTGGGTGAGGAGTTCTTTGACCAGTGGGGACTCAAAGCGTGCGTCGCGGAGGAGGAGGTTGACCGGCTCGATGACGCGCTGGGGTGTGCCGGGGTTGTCGGGGGTCGGTTCGACGGCCAGGGCGACGGTGCCGGTGAGTTGGGCGGTGGCGAGTGGCTGGCCGTTGAGGCGGATGTCGGCGCGGAGGTTTTGCAGGTCGATGCGGACGGGTTCGGGGCCGCAGATGGGGGCTTGGACGAGGATGCTGCCGAGTGCGTTGCTTGTGTCGATGCGGATGTTGTCGGCCAGGGCGGAGAGGGATTGGGGGTTGAAGATGCGTGCCCGCACTGAGCCTTGGGGGTTGGCGTCGTCTTCTTGTGCGATGGAGATATCCGCATCGATGCGCCCGGCGGGCTGGCGGGGTTTGCGGATCTTGGAGATGGCGTCGGCGGTGCCGTCGGAGAAGGGGCGGATGATGTGCTCGAGGGCGAGGGAGGTTTCGATATCGCGGAGCGTGAAGTCGAGCCGGCCGGCGACAGGTGGGCGGCCTTTGCCGATCCACCAGTTGTTCCCGGGTCGGAGGGTGATGGTGGAGGGTGTTGCTGGTGGTTGGTCAGTGGCGGGGACGAAGATGCCGGTGAGTTGGTTGAAGGTGATGCGGTCGTCGGTGATGGCGACCTGCCCGGCGATGTTGGTGAGTTTGGCGGGGGTGCCGGTTGCCTGGTGGTGGTGCTGGGGCTGGCTGGTGAGGTTGTTGAAAGAGAGGTTGACGAGTGTGGAGGTTGGGCCGTCGGGGGGTGTGGTGAGGGTGAGCGTGGCGTCGATGGGGCCTGAGATGTTCATGGCCGAGAGGAGCAGTCGCGGGTCGGCGTTGGTTTGCTGTGGGCCGGCCTTGTGGGGGATGGCCTGTATGAGCAGGGGTGAAACGGGCAGGGCGTGGAAGGAGGCGGCGACGTTGGGGTCGTATGTCCACTGGCCGGTGGAGGGTTCACGGCGGATATCGACGCGGGCGTCGAGATCGATGAGGCCACCTTCTGGCCCTTGCAGGCCGTTGCCCTTGATCTCGGCGGCGGTGTCGGTGATGCGGAGGGCGAGGTGGTCGGCGCGGGCGGGCAAGGGGAAGAACTTGCTGATGATCGTTGCGCCGGCGAAGCCGACGAGGATCTCTTGGCGTGTGGGCTGCTCGAGGCCGAAGTCGCTGCGGATGCGGACGGAGATGGCGTCGATGGTGCCGCCGAAGTCGATGGCGGGTGCGGCGAGTCGGCGGGCGAGGTCAGCGCGGCGGGTGAGGGCGTTGCCGTCGGGGGGTTGGTCGCTGGCGGTGAGTTGTGCGTCCAAAGAGTGGAGTTCTTGCGTGTAGCGTTCGGTGGCCTCTTGGTTGCGGATCAGCCCCTCGTTGAGCAGGCGGTTGTAGATGGGCTTAGAAAAGATGGCGTCGGCGAGTGCGGCGGCCTTGCTGCGTTTGATGGCATCGATGAGGTAGTCGTCCATGGGGACGTCGGTGCAGGTAACGTTGATTTCCAGGCGGGCGTCGCTGGTTGGGGGCGCGAGGGTTCCCTCTGCGAAGAGGCGTGCGCCGGTTGGGCCTCTGCCGGTGATGCCGAGGATGCTGACCTTGTCTTCGTCGAAGGTGATGGCACCTGCGAGGTCGCTGATGGTGTATGGGAACTGGTCAAAGGCGGCGACGCCCTGGCGGAAGATGATGGTGCCGCCGATGGAGGTGTCGGCCGGTGTGCCGTTGGTCTCTGGCCTTGGTCGGTTGATCTGGATGCGTGCGTCGATGACGGCGGTGGGGCCGCTGAAGCGTTCGAAGTTTGCCAGCACGATGGCGGGTGCGAACCAGAGGATGCGTGGGTCTTTCTCGAGTTTGAGGTGCTCGGCGGTGATGGTGGCCTGGTAGGCGGAGTTGAGGTCCAGTCCCTGGCTGTTGATGCGGACGCGTGCTGGGAGGTCTTCGAAGGAGCCTGTGAGGTCGGCCTGGAGTCCTTTGCCTGGGCCGGCGGTGGTGATGCAGAGGGTGCCTGTTACGCCGTCCATGCGGGGGTTGCGTGAGCCGGTGATCTCGCGTCGGCCTGCGGGTACGGGGACGTTGAGTGAGACGTCGTTGAGAGTGAGTGTGGTCTGGACGCCCAGGACGCGTCCGAAGCGGAGTTGCATGCGTGCGATCTGCCCGCGGAGTCGGAGGATTTCCCAGACGTCGCGCATGATGGAGGGGACGCGTTCTGGCCCCCATCGTGCGAGCTGGAGGCTGCCGGCGTCGATGACGCCCTCAGCGCGTGCGAGGTCGAGTGTGCCGTTGACGGTGATGGGTGTGTTGCCGCCGAGGGGGTCTTCGGCGCGGAGTGTGAGCATGTACTGGTCGGGTTGGGGGAGCGGTGATATCCAGCCGTGGGCGTTGAGGGAGGCGAGCGTGGTGAGGTTCTGCGCTGCGAACTCGCCGAGGATGATCTGGCCCGCTTCGATCTGGATGCGTGGTACGCGCATCTGGCCTGTGCCGCCGGCGGGTATGCCGAGGGCGGCGATGTTCATGGTGTTGTTGGTCGTGTCGATGGCGACGCGGACGACGGGTCGTTTGAGGGTGACGCCGCGCGGCGCGACGACGCCGGCGGCCCAGGCGGACCAGTCCAGGTCGACGACGATGGCGTCGGCGTTGAAGAGGCGGCCGGGGTCGCCTGGGATGGTGGGGACGCGGAGCTGGGGGTTGTCGATGATCAACTGCCCGTTGAGTTTGAGGCTGACCCAGGTGGAGGTGAACTCGCCGCCGGTGGCTTGGCTGATGGCTCGCTTGAGGAGGTAGCGGGGGACGGGGCCTTGCGTGAGGATGAGGATCACCGCCGGGAGCAGGCAGAGGAGCACGAAGCAGACGCGCACGGTGCGACGGAAACGGCGGTAGAACTTTCCAGGGCGTTTGAGGACCGCGGCGGCGGCGTCCAAGACGGGCTGTGGGAGGTGCGGGGCGGACATCGTGGGGTAAAAACCTGCCAACAAGCGTAGAGATCAACGTGCCCCGGGGCTGGGCGGGCGTTATGCTGTGGGCGTGGCAAAGAGCAAGCAGGTTTTCGCGTGTTCGGCGTGCGGGGGGGTGCAGACCAAGTGGCTGGGCAAGTGCCCCGACTGCGGGGCGTGGGACGCGCTGGTGGCCGAGCGCCTTGAGAGCAAGGCCAAGGCCGACCCGCGCGGCTCGGCGGTGCAGCAGTGGACGCAGGAGCAGGGTGGGCAGGGGCAGGTCAACCGGGCTGTATCGGTTACGGACATTGACCCCAAGGGCGGAGCACTTGCACGGCGGATTGTTACGGGGATGGGGGAACTGGACCGTGTGCTGGGCGGGGGGATCGTGCCAGGCTCGGCGGTGCTGGTTGGCGGTGACCCTGGGATCGGCAAGAGCACGCTGCTGTTGCAGGCGGCGGGCGCGCTGACAAAGGGTGGGCACAGGGTGCTGTATGTTTCCAGTGAGGAGTCAGCCGAGCAGGTGCATATGCGGGCGGCGAGGTTGGGTGTGAGCGGGCAGGGTGAGTTGTTTGTGCTCAGTGATACGAGCCTGGAGCGGATTGGTGAGCAGGCGGCACGGGTGTTGGGTGAGCAGGTGGAGGGTGGGACGGGCAAGCCGGGGGTGCTGATTATTGATTCGGTGCAGATGGTGTATAACCCGGCGGTGGAGGCGTTCCCCGGGTCGCTGACGCAGTTGCGGCGTTGCACGGCTGAGCTGGTGTTTATGGCCAAGGCGACGGGTGCGGCGGTGCTGATGGTGGGGCATGTTACCAAGGACGGGATACTGGCCGGGCCAAGGATGCTTGAGCATCTTGTTGATGCGGTGGTTTACTTTGAGGGGGACCGGTACCACTCGCACCGGATCGTGCGGGCGGTGAAGAACCGGTTTGGGAGCACGCTGGAGCTGGGGCTCTTTGAGATGACCGGGGAAGGTCTGCGGGAGGCTCCGCACGGGGTGCTGATCGCGGCGGCGGGTGCGGAGGGGCCGCCGAGGGCGGGCACGGTGGTCTGCCCGGTGCTAACGGGGACGCGCACGCTGCTGGTCGAGTTACAGGCCCTGACGGCGACGGGGTTCCCTGGTGCGGTCAAGCGGAAGAGTTCGGGTGTGGACGCCTCGCGGCTGAGCATGCTCATCGCGGTGCTGGAGCAGCACGGGGGTCTGCGGCTGGCGGATCGGGATGTGTTTGCCAGCGCGGTGGGTGGGATCAAGGTGGGTGAGCCGGCGGCGGATTTGGCGATGCTGCTGGCGATAGCCGGGGCGCATTACAAGAAAGCGGTGCCGGCGCGGACGTGCGCGGTCGGTGAGGTTGGGCTGGGTGGTGAGGTGCGCGCGGTGGCGCAGCTGGAGCAGCGGTTGACGGAGGCGGCCCGGCTGGGGTTCACAGGGGTGATTGTGCCCAAGGGCAAGGGGAAGATGGTGGTGCCTGGGGGGGTGAAGATTGAGTTGATGGGTGTGGGGAGTGTGAACGAGGCGATTGGGTTGCTGGGGTAGGTCGGCTCTCCGAGCCGACCGTCTTGGGCTTGGTTGGGGCTTAGGGGTGGGCTGTTGTATTGAATCTTTTGTGCATGTCAACCCCACCCCTGCCCCTCCCCTCGGGGGAGGGGTTTGATACCGAGAGAGCGGGGGATGGGGTCAAGGGGGTGTCTGCTCTTGGGGTGTTGTTGTGGGTGTTGTTGTGGGTGATGTTGTGGGTGATGGTTCTGGGGTCTGATCTGGTTTGGGTTGTGTGGGTGCGAGTTCGCCGCGGAGTTGGTTGAGGCGGTCGCGTGGGGCCTGGTTGACGTTGGTGAGTTCTTTGCCGTTGAGGACGACGACGGGTGTGATGAAGGCGATGAGTTCGGTGTTGGTTGTTGAGCGTTCGGTGCTGGTGAAGAGTGGGCCGATGAGTGGGATGTCGCCGAGGAGGGGGATTTTCCGTTTGATGTCGGAGTCTTCGGCACGCATGATGCCGGAGATGACGACGGTCTGCCCGTCGCCGACGATGAGCTGGGTGGTGGTCTCTCGTCGGTCGATGATGAAGCCGCCGAAGAGGGTTTGCTGGGGCTGTATGCTTGCGAGTTCGAGGTTGACCTTGAGGTCGACGTCTCGTTCGGGTGTGATGCGTGGTCGGACGCGGAGGTTGATGCCGACGGCGCGGTAATCGAAGCTCTGGACGAGGTTGCCGCTGGTGCTCTGTTCGGAGTCTGTGATGAAGGGGATGTCTTGGCCGTCGAAGAAGGTGGCCTCTTGGTTGTCGCCGGTGAAGATGCGTGGCTCGGAGAGGATTTTGACTTTTTGTTTTTCGCTCAGTGCCTGGAGGAGTGCGTTGAGGTTGATGCCGACGTTGAGGACGCTGGTGTCAAAGAGGCCGGGGAAGATATTGTTCTTGCTGGCGTCGAGGTCGTTGGAGACGCCGATGGCGTTGTCGATCCTGCTGGGGTTGATGGCGGCGCTGGAGAAGCGGATGCCCAGCGAGAGGGCGTCGTCGGTCGAGATCTCGGCGATGATGGCGGAGATGAGCACCTGCCGGCCTGGTTTGTCCAGGCGTGCGATGAGCTCGGCGATGGAGGCGCGGTACTCCAGTGGGGCCAGGACCAGGACGCTGTTGCTCTTGGCGATGGGGACGATGCGGGCCTTGGCGACGAGGTTGGATGCCCCGAAGTTGTCGGTGGCTGGTCGGGAGCGTTGCCACCAGAAGCTGAGCACGTCGGTGGGGGTGTCGCGTGCGAAGGTGTTGGTGTCAAACTGAGCGCCTGTGCTGGCGGCGAAGGGTGAGGCTTGGGAGGTGTTGCTGGAGAGGTCGGTGCTGACGCGGCGGATTTGTGCGAAGGTGCCGTCCTGGGCGAGGAGGGCGTTGAGTTGCTCGGCGAGGTCCTCGGCCTGGACGTGCTTGAGTTCGATGACGTCGGGCAGGCCGGAGGTCATGGGGCGGTCCAGCGAGGCGATGATGCGCTCGATGACCTGGATGTTGTCTGAGGAGGTGCCGACGACGATGAGTCGCCCGGCCTCTGGCACGGCCTGGAAGGTGAACTGGCCTGCGAGCCGTCCGGCGGTCTGGCGCGCGCCGCCCCCTGTGGTGCCGGTGCCGAAGAGGCCTTCGAGGACGATGCGGATTTTGATTGGATCGGTGTATTTGAGGTCAAAGACGCGGGGAGTGACGACCTCTGCGGGGAGGGGTTTATCCCATTCATTTTCGACGTTGTCGCGGATGGATTTGAGGATGGCCGACTCAGCCAGGACGGTAACGGCGTTCTGCTGGAGGTTGGCGGTAACGCGGAGGATGGAGGAGACGGGCGTGGCTTGTGCGCGCGCGCCGGAGCCCCCTTCGTTGGGGTTGAGGCCGCCAGCACCGCCGCCGGCACCACCGCCGGCGGCGGGGCGGTTGCCTTGCTGCTGGGGTCGTCCTTGGCCACCACCCTGGCCACCGCCGGCCTGGTTGCTGCCAGCGTTTGTGCGTGTGGAGCGTGTGGAGGCATCGCCGTAGAGCTCGCGGATGAACCCGGCGACGCTCTCGGCGTCGGCAAAGCGGAGTTGGAAGGTTTCGCTGCGTGGGAGGTCTGGCGGTGGCCTGTCCAGGGCGATGATGGTGCGCTCGATGCGTTGGAGGATGGCGACGGGGGCGGTAACGATGACCTGGGAACTGTCGGCGTCGGCGATGATTTTGTTGGCGTTGTCGGGGAGGCTGGTTTTGACGATCTCGGCGACGTTGGGCGCGCTGGCGTGCTTGAGGCTGAAGACTTTTTGCACGATCGCGCCCAGGTCGGTGCGGTCGAGGGTGCTGTTGCCCGGGCCGACGACGGGGACGGGCTGGCGGTCGATGTCGGCCTGGTCGCGCAGGAGGATGAAGTCGGGGTTTTCGATAACGGCGACGCCGGCCTGCTGGAGGGCGAAGAAGAGCATGTCGAGGGCGGCCTTGCGGGGGATGGGCTTGTCGTTGATGACGGAGATTCGCCGGGCGAGGATTTCTTGCTGGGGGATGATGACCTTGCCGGTGCTCTCGGCGATGAAGGGGATAACCTGCTCGACGGTCGCTTTAGGAAAGGCGAGGACGGTCTCTTGGTTGTCGATGATGCGACGGCCGAGGGCGTCGGTTATTTCGGGTGGGCGGGGTGCGGGTGCTGGGGCGGCGGGGGCTGGCTCAGGTGCGGGTGGCGCTGGGGGGACTTGCTGGGCGATGACGGAGCAGGCGAGGCCCGCGGAGAGGACCAGGGCGATGACGGCTCGGGTCGGTTGCAGTGTTGAAGGTGCTTTGTTCACGTTGACTCCACAGGAGGGGTCGCGCGGGCGACAGATGGGTCTATTGAGCCGGGGGTGGTGTGGTTGGTTCGTGCGTGGTTGGTGCGGGGTTGAGTTTGAAGAGTGTGTCGCGTGGGGCAGGGGTTTGGTTGAAGTTGACTGGCCTGCGTTCGAGGAGGGGGACGTCGTACTCGCCTCCCGACCAGCGGAGGCGGACGCTCCAGGGAGCGTCAAGGGAGACGACCTCGACGGCACCTTTGGTCTGCCCGACGGCGATGCGTGCGCCATCGGCGAAGAAGACCTGCCCGCCCGCGACGCCGACGAGTGCGGGGCCGGCGTACTTGGCAGGCACTTTGGGCTTGGGTGGCTCGACGGGGCGAGGGGGGGCAAAGGGGGAGCGGAGTTCGAGTGTGCGCCCCGCGCTGGCGAGTTGCTCGGTGAAGGCGGAGCGTTTGGCGGCGATGTCCTTGTCGCTCAGCGGCTCGACGGGCGTGGCCCGGGGCTGGCGCATGGGGGCTGTTGCCGACCAGGACATGGAGATCAGGGAGATGAGCGTAAAGAGGATGACAACCACGGCGAGGAGGCCAAGGAGCGTGCGGGTTGTTGTGCGTGCGCCGGTGCTGGGGATCGGCGCGGGGGTTGGGTTTGGGGTGGAGGTTGGGCCAGAGGTCATTTGCTGGCCTCCCTTGAGAGGACCCATGTAACGGGCAGGAGCGTAACGCTGAGCAGGCCGGGGTCGTCCTTGCCCGTGGCGGGGGTGGAGATTTTTTGCACGCGGAGTTGGGAGATGGCGTGGACCTCCGGTGCGTTTTCGAGGTCTTTGAGGACGGCGACGAGTTGGGGTGTGTCGCAGTCGATGACGAACTCGATGCCGACTTGTTCGAGGCGCTGGCCGTTCCATTCGGGGTTGCCGGGGATGGGTGCGTTGGGTCGTTCGGTGCGGCGTTTGATGGTGACGTCGTGGTCGCGTGCGAGGCGGTCGACGCGGCGGTTGAGTGTGCCGAGGGGATCGCCGCCGGGGGTGGGCGGGTTGGGCAGGCCTGTGGCCAGGAGGCCGCGTTCGATGAGGTTGCCGGCCTGGGAGCGTTCTTGCGCTAGTTTGGCCTGTGCGTCGAGGATGGACTGGAGGCGGTCGGCCCTGGTGCTCACGCCGGCGGCGTGGGCGAGGAGTGGCTCGACGAGGGCGAAGTAGCCGACGAGGACGGCAACGAACCAGATGAGCCACTGCCCGGCACGGGGAAGGGCCTTGTAGCGTTCGCGGAGGTTCATTGGGCGCCTCCGGTTGCTGGTTCGTTCTGGGATTTGAGTTCGTCGATGCGGCGTTGGAGTTGCTCGACCTCGGCGGTGAGGCGCTGGCGGGTGGGTTCGTCGATGGTCTGATTTTGGGACCAGCCGCGCCGGCGTGCCCATTGGATGCGGGCTTGGGAGAGGGTCAACTTCGAGAGTTCTGATTCTGACAGTGGTGCGGGCGCCTCGGCGCGGCTGGGCGATGGGGCTGTGGGGGTGGCCGGCGTCTCGGCGGCGCGCGGGCGGCGTGCCGACGGGCGCTCGCTTGATGGGGCGGGCGCGAGTGCCGGCGGCGCGGGTGTTTCTGGCGTTGCTTGTGCGCCGGGCTGTTCTGTTGTGGGCGTGCTCTTGCCGGCGCGCTGGACGCTGGCCAGCGCGTCGGCGACCTTGGCGGTGATGGTGAAGCGCACGGCCTGCGCGCCCTCGGCGACGGGGGCTTGCTGGGGCATGGCGACGTCGGCGAGGGCGCGGTCGGCAACGAGGGTGGCACGCCACTGGTTGACGACCTCGGCACTCGGCGCTGTGCCCGTGATGCTCATCGGGCGGCCCTGGTCGAGCGTCAGCGTCTCGATGAGCACGCCCTCGGGCATGCCGGCGGTGATGTGCGAGGCCAGGTGGAGCACGGGCCAGCGGCGTTCGCGCAAGAGCGTGAGCATCTGCTGCTGGTCAACGGCCTTGCCGAAGGCCGTGGTGTCGGGTGCGGCCTGCCCGGCGCGGCGTTCGAGAGCCCAGAGGCGGAGGTGCTGGGCAGCGACATACGCGCCGAGCAGAAGGATGCAGCAGGCGGCAACGGCGACGCCGAGCCGGCGCGGCGTGCCGAGGCGGTCGGCCTGCCCGAGTGCGGGGGTTCGGCGTGCGATGGGGGCGTCGTAGAGCATCGCGAGCAGGGGGCGTTCGTCGGGCTGGGCTTGCAGGGCGAAGACCGCTGCGCCGAGGGGGATGGCAAAGTCGGCGAGTTTGCCGGGCGGGAGGCCGGGGACGTCGGCGGGGTCGTCGCTGAGCGAGAGAGTGCCCAGGGTTTGCAGCTTCAGGGGCATCTCAAGGAGTTCGGCGGTCTCGCCGGCGGCGGAAGTGATGGCGTGGGACCATGCTTGGGCGTCGGCGGGTGCGTCGCGGACGACGCGCACGGCGACTGGGCCTTCGTTGCTGGATCGGCATGCCGCGATCGTGAATAGGCCGGTGGTGGCGTCGGCATCGATGAGCAGGCCACCTTGCGGCAGCAATACGCGCAGGGCACCGAGCAGGGCGATGGGTGCAGGGAGGTAAAGGGCGTTGGTTACGGTGCCGGGGAGTTTGGTCGGGCTTTGGCCTGACCAGCCGATGGCGACGACGCTGCGTGCGGCGGCGTGGCGGAGGACGCCTGCGCTGCGGCGGTGGGCGGGGATGGTCTCGGGCAGCTGCGACTCGGCCAGGAGGGCGAGGGCGGCGGCGATCTGCTCCGCGCCGCCGGCGAGTTGCACGCCTGGGTTGATGGGGCGGATGATCGCGGCCTGCGGGGGCAGGACGATAATCGTCTGCTCCCCGGCTAGGCGTGTGGCCAGTTGAGAAACCTCGCCGGCGGGCATGGTGGCGGCGTCGAGGACGCGCACGCCCAGGGGGGTGGCCTGCACGCAGATGCCGTGGGCGAGTTGGCCACGGAGATAGATCGCGGCGACGCGTGTGGCCTTGCGCGCGGGGGTGCCCGGCGTGGCGGGGCCGTTGGGCTGGGTGGGGGCGGGTTGTGCGGGGAGCCGGCTCATCGGATGACGATACTCCGTATGACAACCGGGTCGGTGGAGCGGTCGAGTTCGACGGTCATCTCAACTTCCAGGCCCGAGATTTCGTCCTTGCCCCGGCTGGTGAGGGTGAAAACGTTAGACCGCACGTCGAAGACGCGCCAGAGGGAGGCGACGGTGGTGGCGTTGAAGCCGGGGACGTCCAGGAGGTCGAGCAGGGAGGTGATGTCGCCGGACATTTGGTCGCGGTAGAGCAGGAGGGCGTCGCGGGCGGTGGGTGTGAGGGCGGCGATGTACTCGAAGGTCTGTGCGTCGGCGGTGTTGATGTTCAGTTTGCCTGGGGTGAGTTGGGTGGGGTCGCCGAGCTGGGTTTGATCGACGAGGGCTTTGAGTTGGTCGCGTGTGAGGTCTGGCACGGCGACGGTGCGCTGCTGCTGGTTGCGCCCGCCCTGGTTGGGGCGTTGGGGTCTGCCGGCGGGGGGTGTGAGGGTGAGTTGCCCGTTGCGCTGGAGGGTCTGGGCCATGGTCGAGAGGTTTGTGGAGATGAAGTCTTCGAGCCTGCCGCTGGCGGCTTGGATTTGTGCGATGATGGTCTGGGCCTGCTGGTCGGTGATGCCCAAGGCCTGGACGAGTTCGGTGCTTGCCGCGGCGGTGAGGTCAATCTTCTCGGCCCCGAGGGAAGAGAGTCCACCTGAGACGGAGGAGGCGGTGATGAGGTTGCTCCACCCGGCATCGAGGGTGCCGTCGGCGTTGTCGGGTGGCCAGCTGGCGTTGCCGTCGTTTTCGTTGGGGTCGAGGATGCTGTTGAGGTTCCAGTCTTCGCCGCGGAGGAGGAGTGGATCAACGCCACGGATGAGTTCGAGCTCGCCAAGGGAGCGGACGGGCCCGTTGCGGGGTTTGTAGGGGGAGGGGAGGGAGGCGTAAGCCTCGGCCTCGGCACCGCCTGTGCGGGTGTCGTCGTCGGTATCGATCCAGTCGAGGATGGCGTTTGCGGCTTCGTCGCTCATGCCGGGCAGGAGGATGAGGTCGTCGTAGGTCATGAGGTTGATGTTGATTTTGCTGTGCGCATCGGTGGGGCCGGGCAGTTGGCCGGTGGGTGTGGTTGAGAAGAGGGTGAAGGTGGCTTGTTTGAGGGTTGCATCGGAGACGGTCTGGAGGTCTTTGAGGAGGCTGGTTGCGCCGAGGGGTTGTGCCTGCTCCCACTCTGATTGCAGGCGAGCGATGGTGGCCTCGACGCCGGCGCGTGCGGCCCAGTGTGCCCGGACGCGTGCGAGGGCCTCGCGCCCGGCGGAGGCCTGGTGCGAGGCGACGAGTTGCAGCCCGGCGAGGGCAAGCGCGGCGATGGCGACGGCCCAGAGGACCAGCGCGGTGGCGAAGCCACGATGGGCGCGGGGTGTGGCTCTCATGGCCTGCCCCCCCCACCACCGCCGCCGGGGCCGGGGCCGCCGGGTGGTGGACCGCCTGGGGGACGTTCGCCGGGGCCTTGGCCAGGACCTTGACCAGGACCTTGACCTGGGCCACGGCCCGGTCCTTGGCCTGGGCCTTGGCCTGGGCCTCGACCATCACCTGGGCGTGGTGGGCCGCCGGGCTGGCCGTTGGGTTGGCCGCCGCCTGCGCCTGGGCGGGTGGTGGTGGTTGTGGTCCCTGTGCCGGTGCTTGGTGTGGTTGGGTTCTGCTGGTTTTGTTGCTGCTGGATCGGCTCCGGCGCGGCGGCGAGGCCCGTGGGCATCGGTGTGCGGTCGATGGCGACGACGGCGCGTGCCGAGCGGACGACCTGGGCGCCGACGCTGTCGAGGCGATCAGCCGAGGCGGTGATGGTGATGCGTACGGCCAGCGGGAGGCCCTGCACGTCGGAGTCCCAGTCTTGCGTCCAGGCCTGCCCGTCGAAGGCCTCGGCCTTGAGGGCGACGACGCCGGGGACGACGGGGCCGGCGACGCCGCCGGCGTCGATGTACTCGTCGGGGAAGGGGTCCTCACGGCGCCAGAGGGCGGGCGTGTTGGCCTCGGTGCGGATGCGGTATTGCACCTCGTGGACGGGGCCTTCGTTCTCCTCGCCCTGGACGCGCACGGCACGCTCGCTGCGCGAGAGCATGAGCAGGTCGCCGCGAGTGTCAGGCCCGGCCGGGCCGGGGGTGAGGCGGAGGAGGGAGCCTTGCGCGTCGCTGTCGCGGACGAGCATCGAGAGGTCGCGTGCGATGGATTGTGCGGCGGACTTGGCCCGCTGGCTGGCCTCGGCACGAGCCTCGGCAGCCGAGCGGGTGCGCACGCTGCGCGAGATGACCAGGGCGATGCTGGCAGAGATGATCCCGACGAGGATCGTGGCGACGATGACCTCAACGACGGTGAAGGCTGCCGCGTTTCGCGCAAGTATGTGATGGGTGGGTGTTCTCACGGCCTTGCCCCCCCGCCGGCTGTGCCGGTTCCTGTGCTGCCCGTTGAGGATGGTGGGGTGGTTGTCGGTGTCGGTGCCGGGTTGGCGCGGTCGATAGTTGAGTCTGGTACGCGGTCGAGTTGGTTAACGGGTGTGCTGCGCGAGGCGAGGAGTGTTTGGACAGTTGCGCTCTGCGGGCGGCCGGCGCTCTGCCAGGTGATTGTTACCTGCACGCGGAAGGGGTTGATGGCGCCACCCTCGGTGATGTCGAGTTTGTAGTTGTAGTTCTCGAACGGGGCATCGCACGCTCCGCTGATCGGGAAGGACTTGGCGTAGTCGTCGGCACCCTGGGCGAGGACGAGTTGGAGTTGTTCGTCGGCGAGCATCGCGGCGGTGGCGAGTTCCTCACCCTGGCGCTGGCTGGCGACGGCCTGCCCGCTCAGCGAGAGGATGACCGAGAGCGAGACGCCCAGGATGATGACCGCCGCGAGGGCGTCGATGAGGGCGACGCCGGGACGGGTGTTTGCACGGGGGCGCGGTGTGTGCGGGTTTACCACGGGTCGGCCCTCCGCCCGGTGGCGTCGAGGTCAATGGCCGAGGTTTGGGCGGGCTGCGGGGGCTGGTCGTAGGCGAGTGGTCGCAGTTGCGCCGCCAGCGTGCCGGGGAGGAGGTCGATCTGCCAAGCCTGGGCCTTGCCCGGTGCGTCTTGCAGTGTGCGGAGTACCAGCGTGATGGTGGGGCGAGCGCGGGCCTGGGGCAGTTCGATGCGCCAGTTGGCCGTGGGAACCTGCGGCTGCCCCTGGGCGAGCGCCTCGCGGACCTCGACTAGCCCGAGGCGCACGGGGCGGACCAGCGGTGCGGGGAGCCAGGCGGGCGTGCCGGCCTTCTCTTGGAGTTCGAGCAGGCGGAGCTCTCGGCGGGATTGGTCGTAGCCCAGCGCGAGCGACCGGCTGCCCGCCGCGTCGCGCTGGGCGGCGGCGGTGAGCAGCGAACGCACGCCCTGGGCCTCGACCTCCGACTGCCGGCCGGCCATGCCAAGCAACCTTGGCACAACGATCAGCCCGAGCAGCCCGATGATGATCACCACCACGATCACCTCAGCGATCGTGAAGGCACCGAGCACAAACTGGCCACGCACACGCATCATGCTGTCTCTTGCATCACTACTCGCCACTCGCCACTCATCACTCATCACTCGTCGCTCATCACTCGCCACTGGCCACTCTTAGGGCTTGACGATGTCGGCGGCGTCCCCATCCCCGCCGGGCTTGCTGTCGGCGCCGTAACTGACGATGTCAAAGTCGGCGTTGCGTTTGCCGGGCAGGACGAGGATGTACTCATGGCCCCAGGGGTCCAGGAGTTGATCGCGGTTTTTGAGGTAGGGGCCTTTCCACTTGTCGTCGGTGATGTTGGATGGGCGTTCCATGAGGAACGAGGCGAGGTCGCTGCCGGGCGGGGGCTGGCCACAGTCGGCCATGAAGGCCTCGACGGCCGTGGCGATGGCGTTGGCGTTGGCGCCCGCGGCGGTGCTGCGGGCCTGCCCGACGCGGTTGGTGAGCCTCGGGACGATGATCGCCGCGAGCACGCCGATGATGATGACCACGACGATGATCTCGGCGATAGTAAAGCCGGCCCGGCGTGCGGGGGTGATGGTTTGGATCCGCTGTGTGTGTTTCATGTTGGTCCTCCGATTGCGTTCTGCATCTCGAGCATGGCCAAGAGAATGGCCGCGACGACAAACCCGACGATCAACGCTCCGATGACGATCAACGCCGGCTCGATGGCGCGGGCGAAGAGCTGGACGCGCACGGCCGTGCGCTCTTCCAGGGCAGTTGTCGCCTGGCGGAGCAGTTGTGGCAAGCGCCCGCTGCGTTCGCCCAGGGCAACGATCTGGACGAGCAGCGGCGGGAAGAAGCCGGTTTTTTCAAGTGGCTCGGCGATGGTTTTGCCACCGGCGACCTCCTCGGCGACCGAGCCGACGGCACGGCGCATCGCCAGGTTGCTGACGGTGCCGGCAGAGAGGCGCAGCGCCCCGAGCACCGGAAGCCCGGCGTTGATGAGCGTGCCGAAGGTGCGGGCGAAGCGGGCGACAAGCGCCTCGGTGAGCATCGGGCCGAGCAGGGGGGTTTTCAGCGCGATGCCGTCGATCATCTCGCGCGTGCGGGGGTTGGCACGCATGCGGCCCCACTGGATCACAAGCCCGACGATCGCCAGGCCGATGGCCCACCAATACGCGCCGACAAAGTCGGCAAAGCCCTTGACCACACGCGTGGGCCACGGGAGTGTGATGTTGCTCTCTTGCAACGGCTTGAGGACGGCAGGGACGATCACGGTGGCCGTGACCGTAACGGCGATGAGGATGAGGAGGCCGAGGAACGCGGGGTAGACCGTCGCGCCGATGATCGCACGGCGCATGGCCAAGCTTTTGTCGAGCAGCTCGGCGTTCTGCTCGAGGACCTCGGCGAGTTTACCCGACGACTCGCCGGCCTTTATGAGGTTGCACGTCAGTTCGTCAAAGGGCCTACCCCAGGATCGGCAGGCCTCGGCCAGGGGTGAGCCGTGCTCGACTTTCTCGATGAGGTGCTCGAGCATGCGCAGTTGCGCACCCCCTTTGCGTTGGCGGGCCTTGGCGAGGGTGCGGAGCGCGGCCATCAGTGGGAGCCCGGCCTGGAGCGCCGTGCCGAGTTCACGGATGAACCCGGCCAGGTCGGCAAGGGATATCTTCCCCCGACGTGAGCCGCCCGCGGCACGCCGACTGGAGACCTCCGTTAGCGACGCCGGGGCGACGCCACGCTGGACCAGCGAGCGGAGCGCGGCAGAGCGATCGCTCGCCTCGATCGTCGCGGTCGTGCCGCCGGTGTTGTAGGAGAAGGTGGGCATATGTCATCAACTATTCTTCAACCCCTCCCCCGAGGGGAGGGGCAGGGGTGGGGCCTGTTTGACCAAAAACCCGACAACAACCAAAACCCGCGCCGATTGCCGATTGCCTATTCCCGATTGCCTCTCACATCCCCCCAACATCCTGGGTTGCCCGCAGCACTTCATCAACGGTTGTCTGCCCGGTGGAGGCCTTGAGCAGCCCATCGCCGCGCATCGTCAGGTAGCCCGGTGGGGCGACGGCCAGGAGTTCGGGCGTGCTGGTTTTGCCGGCGGTGATAGCCGTACGCATCTCCGGCGAGAGTGTGAGCAGTTCATAGAAGCCGATCCTGCCGCGGAAGCCGGTCTGGTCGCACTTGTCGCACCCAGCGCCGATGCTGGCGAGCATGCCTGGGAAGAGGTTGCGCTCAGCCGGGGCGATGCGGTGCTGGCTGGCCTCGGGGATCATCGCCTGGCGTGTGCAGTGGGGGCAGAGCCGCCGGCCGAGGCGTTGAGCGAGGATTCCTTCGAGCACGCTGGCGAGCAGGAAGGGCTCGATGTGCATGTCCAGCAGCCGGCTGATGGCGCTGGCGGCGTCGTTGGTGTGCAGGGTGCTGAAGATCAGGTGCCCGGTCAGCGCGGCGCGCACGGCGATCTCGGCCGTCTCGGCGTCGCGGACCTCCCCGACCATCACGACGTCGGGGTCTTGCCGCAAAATCGCGCGCAAACCCGTGGCGAACGTCAACCCGCGGTCGGGGTTGACGGGGATCTGGTTGATGCCCGAGAGTTCATACTCCACCGGGTCTTCGATCGTGATGATCTTGAGGCTCGGGTCATAGAGCTTGCTCAGCGCGGCATAGAGCGTCGTCGTTTTGCCGCTGCCCGTCGGGCCTGTAACAAGCACCATCCCGTGCGGGAGGTCGATGAGGCGGTCCATCTCCTTGCGGTGTGCCGCGCTCATGCCCAGGCTGGCCAGGTCCAGGGCGATGGACTGCTTGTCGAGGATGCGCATGACGACGCTCTCGCCATAGATCGTCGGCACGGTGCTGACGCGGATATCGACCTTGCGGCCCTCGAACCGCAGCGTGATGTGCCCGTCCTGGGGGACGTAGCGCTCGGCGATGTCCATACCCGCCATGATCTTGATGCGGCTGGTGATCGCCGCCTGCAACGCCTTGGGCGGGCTGGTCTGCGCCTTGAGCAGCCCGTCGACGCGGTACTTGACGCTCAGCTGCTTGTCGAACGGCTCGACGTGCACGTCGCTGGCGCGCGAGCGGACCGACTCGAGGATGATCAGGTTGACCAGGTTGATCACCGTCGGCTCCTCGGCCATGCGGTGGATGTCCTGCGCGTCGACGGCGTGCATGTTGCTCAGCAGGTCGTCCTCGGCGGAATCGCCGCGCAGGCGCTCGGCCATCGCCGCGGCTGTTGCGCCGTAGCTTGAGCGCAACAGGTCCGACAGCAGCCCCGCTTCGAGCTTGAATCGGCGTACGGGCAGGCCGCCCGAGACGCTGATCTCGTCGGCCGCGCCGGCGTCGGCGGGCTGGACCATCGCCACGTGCAGCCGGCCGTTCTCTATGGCGAACGGCACCGCACGCAGGCGCGACGCCTGCTCAGCGCTGATGAGCCGAGCGGCCTTCTCGTCGACGGAAGGCTTGTCGGGCAGTTCACCCCAGCGCACCGAGCCGCCGAGGGTTACCGCTGTGGTCCCATCGGCGTTGGTGGTCGAAGCGACTGCGGCGAGGGCATCGGTCATGGTTGGGAGTCTATGGGTTGCGGACGGTCAAGGCTCTGAAACAATGCCCCCGAAAGCACAAACGCACCCGGGCGAGTTCACCCTTGCTTGGGCGCAGGCTCGGGGGCCGGTGCCGGGGGGTTGGCCGGGTTGCGGCGCCGGCGTGGGCGGTCGCCGGTGCCATTGGGGTTGGCCGGCTGGTCCCCACCTGCGCCTGGGCCGGCACCGGCACCGCCGCGGCGTTGGCCTGGGCCGTCGGGGTTGTTCTGCTCGGGGAGTTTGGCGATCTGCTCCGGGGTCAGGACGCCCTTGAGTTTCTCGAGGGTTGTCCAGTCGAGCGTTTCGCGGGCGGTGCGCAGCTCGGCCATCGCGGGGCTTTGGTTCCAACCGCCGCCGGGGCCACCACCGGGGCCACCACCGCCCCCACCGGGCATCATGCGGGCGGCCGTCATGGTCATCTCGTTTTCTTCAATCGCTTTTTCTGCGCGGGCGTTGAGGGCCTCGCCGTCGCGCGTATAGGTCTCGCCGAGGGCGATGATCGCCTCACGCTGATCGGGCTGGAGGTCGGCCAGGTCCATCGCGGCGTCGATGGCCTGCTGCGGGTAGTGCGTGCGGTAGATGCGTGGGAAGCTCTCGCGCTTGAACTGTGCGTTGAACTTGGCCCGCATGTCGTCGGGGAGGAGGCCCTCGACCTGCCGGGCGTACTTGCGGTTGATGTCGCGGACGCGTGCGCTCGCCTGGCGTGTTTCTGTCAGCATCTCTTCCATTTTGGCCGTGTCGCCGCTGCGGAAGGCCTCGCCGGCGTTCTCCATCATCTTGGCCTGTGCCTCATTGCGTTTGACCAGGTCGCGGTCGAGCTCGGCGGCGTAGGCCTCGAGCACCGGCTGAACGTCGGCCTTCTTCTCCGCCGGCAAGTTGAGCGCGTCAACAAGGCGGACGACATCGACGCGTTCGCCCGAGAGCATCCCCTGCGCGAGCGTTTCACGCCGGCGCATCTGCTCGACGCCCGGCCAGTACGACTGTTGCCCTGGGTTGAGCAGCGTCTGTACGTCGGCGAGGACCTGCTTTTCCCACTGTTGGCGGTAGGTGCGGAAGGCGTCCATCTTGGGCCGTGCGTCCTGGAAGATCGTCCAATCCCGGCTCTCGCGGAACTGCTCGCGAAGGTCGTCGATCATCTTCCGCTGCGCCTCGGCCTTCTTCTGATACTCGGGAAGGTACCCGTCAAGCAACGCCTTGGCCGCCTCGGCCTGGTCGGGTGTGAAGTTGACGGCCTTGCCGATGCGGGCGAGGTCCTCACTGCTCAGCGGCGCATCGGTGCTGAACATCGCGCCCATCCCACCCATCATCATCCGGCCGCCGCCACCACCACCGGGCTGGGCAGCAGCGACGCCCGTGCCGAGCGCGAGAACCCCAACGCCGAGCGGGAGACAAAGGGACGAGCAGACCACAAGGCGGGCAAGGATTGAGCGGGCGGTGCGCATAGAACATCTCCTGATGGGGTGCATCGTACACGAAGCACAACGCACCTGCCCCCCTGTTATTGCCTAGCCCCTCGCTGGTTGAGCATTTTCTGCACATTCCCAACCCGGGCTATGGACCCTCGATCGGCACTTCAGCCGGGGGTGCCAGGGCCGTGTTGAGCCAGTTGAGGATGTTGGAGGTCTTCCCGCCGAGTGTGAAGAACAACCACTCGTGGCCCCCTGAGACGACCCACCGCTCGGGCATGCCCAGGGACTGCCAGAGTTCCTCACCCGTCGCCGCGGGCACGGCCCGGTCGGTGCTGGCGTGGATCAGCAGCGTCGGGATGCCTTGCAGACGGGGCGTCAGGTTCGCCGAGTCAAGCGGCGCGGCGGCGCGATAGGCGGCTAGGAGTTCGTCGACACGCTCAGGTGGTGCTTTGGCCCGGGGTGTTGCGCTCTCGCCCATCTGGCCCGGCGTGGGCTGGGGGTCTGTAAATCCCATCCAGGTGATTTTCAGGGCATCGATCCAGTCGGTGTAGTTGCTTGTCATAAGGATGCGCAGGTAATCAACACCCCCGCCGATGAAGACCAGTGCGTTCCACGCTGAGGGGTCGCGTGCCACGACCGTCGGCAGCACCATCGCCCCGCCGCTCATGCCCAGGCCCGCACGGGGCAGGCCCACCAGCGCGGGGCGCTCCTGGAGCACATACGCCGAGGCGGCCTCGACGGCGTACGCGCACTCGGCGGCGCGGTCGGTCAGTTCCCCGGCGATCTCCGCGGCCACAACCAAGAGGTCCCCCGTCAGCGGCACAGCAAAGGTCGTGCGCTCCGTGAAGCGCGACGGGTGGGCCATCATCCGCAGCACGGCATAGCCGCTCTGACGCAGACGCTTGACCAGCCCGGTGATCTGCTCTTGCGGCGTGCCAAACATCCCCGGCAGGACGACGACGAGGCCCTTGGGCGCGATCGCGTTGATCGGCGTGCCGTCGTCTTGCCAACCCTCGGCGGGGTCGTAGTAGAAGAACGCCGTGCGCTCGATGCGGGCCTGCTGGTGGCCCGTCTTTGGATCGATCATCGGCGTGCGGAGCGAAACAAACTCAAAGGCAAGGTTCGCCCGCCCGGCGCGGGGCGTCGGCACATCCAGCCGATGGGCCGGGTCGCTCGGGCGGACAACAAACGCCCCCGAACCCTCGCCGAGCACCGCAACACCCTCGGCCAGCCCGCGCTCGGCACGCAGGGGAGGGAGGATGCGGCCGTGGAGATCCTGCTCCATCTTTTTGCGGGCCGTGCTGCCGGGGCTAGTAACCAAACGCATGCTCTGAACGGGGACCGCAAGGGGGAGTATCGCGCCCATCGGTTTCCACGGCTGGCCACTGCCCGCACGCGCAAGGCCCGCGAGCGTGGCCGGCGACAACCCCGATTGCAACTCCATACGCGCCGGCCAGGGGAGGTCTGCAGCCGCTGGTGCCGCAGGCGCCTGCGCTACTGACGCCGGCGGCGCATCGAGTGGCTCGCTGCCCTTGGGCGTGGTGCTGGCCGGCTGGATCTGCATGCTCTGCCCGCACGCCGACAGCACCACGAGCACCAAGAGAGCGCACACGCTTGGCAGACCAAGGCGCAGCGCATGCCGTGCGCCGGTGCGATTGGCCCTGCGTATGCCGACGGCGTTGGGATGAGAGTGTGTCATCTGAAAAAGACCGCGCTGGCCGTCTGCGTGTGCAAAAACACCTCGTCGCCGATGGGGCCGATCTCCCCGGCGGCAAAGAACCCCGCCAGCGGCACCCTCGGCCACGCCTGCACCGCCGAGCCGGCCTTTGCCCGCACCTCCCCCGGCACGGGGTCGTTGAAGGCGTGCTGGATCAGCGAGGCGTCGTGGTGCGGGTGCGGGAACAGCCGCGTGCCCCGGCCGTTGCAGGTAAACAGCAGCGCACCGATCGGCTTGTCGTGGATCGCCTGCGCGTCCATGAGCATCGCCAGGTCCTCGCGCGCGGTCGCCGCGTCGCGGACGTGGAAGCGAACCGTCTGCCCGACGCGCACAGGCTCGGCGATCGCGATCGCCTTGTCCTGCTTCATCACCCCCACGACCCCGCGCAACAGATAATCGCTCCGACCAAAGTGGTCTTTGTACTCGTTGATCACGCGCCCGAGCAGCAGCCCCGTGGAGATCTGCTTGCGGTCGGATTCGCTGCTCGCCTCGATGAGCTCGTGCAGCACGTCCATCGCCGGCCGGCCGCCGAGGGTGCGGATGAACTGCCCCCGGCTGCTGGTAACGACCATGTTCTCGCCGATGGGCCTGCACCCCTGGCTCACCACGCTGTCGGCACGGATGTTCCCGCCGAGCGAAACGCCCACAAACCCCGAACTCAAAAGCTTGCCGTCGACGAGCATCGTGTTTCCGCCGGGCCGGCCGCTCGCCGAGGCCAGACCCCCGGCGATCACGCCCCGCCGATGCTCACCCGTGCCAGGCGACGCGAGCGCCCGCGCACGCGCGAGCGTCCCCAGCACCGGGCCGATGGGCGTTGTAAACGGATCAGCCAGCAGGATCGTGCACCGGTGCCCAGGCACGATCCCCACCGTGCGCGCAACCCCGGCCAGATCGCTGTTGACGCTCAGGCCGCCACCATCACCGCCGCTTCCACCGGCCGGCTCTTCAAGCCCAAAGCTCATCGGCAGATCATCGCTGCTAAAAGTTGTAACCGTAACCCCCGGCAGCACGCACCCGAGCACCGCGATACCCGCCGAGGCCTCGACCTCCGTGTTCCCCGAGACAACCCCCTCACCGGCGACGGCCAGGACGTGCCGGGGCGCCAGCCGGGCGCACAGCGTCCGCTCGATCTCCGGCAGCGCACGCGAGTGGTGCTGGCTGACAAACACAATCAACAAATCCGGCGAAGACCGCACCCCCCGCTGAGCAAACCCAGCCGAGAGCGACTCGGCAACCTCCGACGCGGCGTGCTCGCTGTGCCGTTCGCACGAGAGCGCATCGACCATCGCAGGTCGTGTGGCCACGGGCAACCAACCCTTAATCAACTACTTGGCGAGGGTTGTTTGTGCACTACGGCTTTCCCGGCTCAGGGACAGTCTTCTTGTCCGGCGGCGGCAGGGGTGGGCTGGGCAAAGGGTTGCGAAGGGTGGGGTCTTTGTAGGTCTCGCGGGTATCGTTCAGTTTTATATCCAGATGCGTATCAACCGGCGTAGGAGGGCTGATGATATCTTCTAACTCCACCTTTGGGAACATCTTGCTGAACGCAGCGGGCAATGTGCTCCAGTCCACCGTAATAGTGCCGGGTTGCCCTGCAACGACCGTTACCGTCGGTGCAACCGACTCAGGGATCGGAGTTCCCGAAGCGATGAGGGAGACAACCTTTGGGCGGCGTGCGTGCACTAGGATACGGTATGGACCTGGTGGAAGCCGCAATGTCTGCCCCGGCTGGGAGGTCGGCGAGAAAAATGCCTGACCGGGGTAGCGTCTAAGGTTTCGAAACGTGCGGCTCTGGACGTCCAGTACGTCAGCGGCCAGTGGTTCGTTGGCGAGTTCGGGCGGTACATTCACTGCGGAGATCTGAAGTTCCGGCCACTCAGGCAACTGTCGTTGGTCAACGGTGATTGTTCCCCAATCAGAAGTGCCTGATGAAGAATCGAGGATTACAAAGGCAGCATCGATCCTTGCAGACCCAAATCTGAGGAGAAGCGGGAGCGTTAGCCTCCTCGGAAGCCCTTCAATTTTCCATCGCCCGTTTGGCTCCTCAACAGGTTTCACCACTATCACTTCCTCGGGCACCGACCAATCCACCTTGTCAACCTGAAGCAGTAGTGGGCGACTCTGCTCTGCTTCGTTGACGATCACTACACCTGACACGGTCGAGCTTTGCTCCAAGCGTATGGTTACCACTACAGGCTCGGCGGACGGTAGGGTAACGTAGCCCGAAGAGAGATAAAAACGCCTTGCAGTGGTTGACCATATCTGCTCGGCGGTCGCTCGTTCGATAGGGGACAGGTCTACATGACGAAGATCTAAATTCAACACCCAATTGTGAGGACCCGCTGCTGGCACGGGGATCGATACCTCAAACGAACCGTCCAAGCCTGTCGACGCACGAAAACGCGCCGCAGAAGGGCCGAAAAGATCAAGTCCCATCGGGAGATTACTAACCGGCACGCCATCAAAGTTAATTACAGTACAACGAAACCGCGCCTGCGGCACCGGCTCCTGCCCTTGCACCACCCGGGCCGGGAGCAACGCCAGCACAATCAACACGAGGAACGCATGCAGGATTATCTTTGTGGTCATGGCGGGCTTCTATCCGGGTCGTAGGTGCTGCGATTAAAAGGAGAAGCAGCCGGTTATGCAGTCGTGCTGGGTTCGGCAGTCTGAGATCGAACCAACGGCCGTGAACCCTCGGGGGGTGCCGGTAGGCGGTTGAACAGACTGCTGAGCACAATCGCAAACGCCGGGATGCACGCCAGCGAGGCCTGGGCAAGGAAGGTACCGACGATCCTCCAGCCGCTGACACGGGTAATCACGCCAGCAGCATCGACCTCATGCCAGACGAACACCGGGAGTTGCATCCCAACGCCCACCACAAGCCCGACGGCCTTGGCGACCAAGAACACCACAACGATGCCGAGGTACACCCCTAGCAGACGCGTGCGCATTGCAGGAGCTCGCCCTCTGGACAGTGCAACAAGGACCAGCACCGCCGAGAACGCCACGACGACATGAAGACCGCCGGAACCAATGGACATAAGCAGCAAAGCCTGCTGGCCAGGTGTGTCACCGCAAGCACCAGGTGCACCGTTGCCACCACACGCAGGAACGACGCACGAGAGCCAGTGGGAGAGAGAAGATTCATCGCCTGATCTCCAGGGACTGTTGCAAGATAAGGAATCTTAGCCACTCACCCCTTCTTCCCCCGCCCACCCAACCTCGCCCGCACCTGCGCCACCAGCCCCGCACCCTGCGCCTGTTCTTGGGCCGACAGTTCGCGCCCGCCGAAGCGGGCCTGGTAATAGAGCATGCTCGCGTCCGCCGCGGCACCCCCGGCCGTCGCGTCGCTGGCCGACACGGCCTTGCTCGCGTGCCGAAGCGGGGGCGTCCACGCCGGCTTTTCTAGCCCCGCTCGGCGCAGTTCCGCCAGCAAGTCGGCGTAGAACCGCGTCGATGTTGTTACCCTCGCCCCATCCCCCCGGCGGGTCCAGTTGGTCAGCAGCCTGCCCAGCCACCCCGGCGAGCGCGCGCCCACAGCACCCATAAACCACACCAGCGCACGCACCAGCCACCGCACCCCCCACCGCAGCGCGACAAAGCCCAGTGCAATGAGCACCAGCAGCACAAAGACGACCACCGCCGCGCCGAGGGCAACGCTGTCGGGCAGCCACCGCCGGATCTCCTGCTGGGCGCGGTCGACGCGCTGCTGAAAGCGGACGAGGCCCTCCCCCCGGCTTTGCACGTTGGCCAGCATGTCCAGCTTGATCCCCGACTCATACGCCACAACGTTGTCCAGCCACGAAAACTCGATCGCCTCCCACGCCTGCCTGGCCCTTGCCCACGGCGACCGCGACGCCCGGCGTGCGCTCTGGAGCTGTGCCGGGGGCGTCGGGTCGAATGTCTCCCACCGTCCGGGCTCTAGCCGCACCTCGACCCATGCGTGCGCATCGCTCTGGCGAACGACCAGGTGCCCGGAGATGTCGTTGAACTCCGCCGCGGCATAGCCGGTGATGACCCGCGCCGGCACGCCGAGGCTTTGCAGCATCGCCGTCATCGCCGAGGCGAAATACTCGCAGTGCCCCCCCCTGATCGTCGTCAGGAAATACTCCAGCGGATCGACGCCCGCCGGCGGGGCGACCTGCTCGAGTGTGTACCCAAACTCCTGGCGCAGGTGGTTGCTGATCGCGCTGGCCAGCCGGCGGACCTCCCCAGGCTCACCCTCGATGCCGAGTGATTCAACAGGCACGCCCGCCTCCCCGGCCAGACGAAGTGCCAACTCCCGCACGGCTGGGGGGAAGACCGACGCGTCCTGCTCGGGCCACGGCACCGGCACCGCCTCGCGATAGTCGCTCACCGCCAACACGCTGTAACTCATACGCCCACCACGCCAATCCGCAAACGCCAGCCCCGTCCCCGGCATGAACCGCACACCCGCCGGCCCACCGGCCGACAACGGCCCCCGGAACTGCACGGCCCGGTACGGAGCAAACATCGGCGACGTGCTCCCCGCACGCGGGTTGCGCACCGTGATCTCAACGACCCTGCTCACCCGGCCCGCGCTCGCCTCGCCCGTGCGCACGCCCCCGAGCCCCTCGATCGGCCGGAACGCCGGGTCGCTCAGGTCGTGCGCCGGCGCGGACCACTCGCCACGCTTGGGGTCGTACGTCGTCAGCACGCTCCCACGCAGATAGAGCGGCCCGGACAGCTCGGCCACCCTGCTCCCGGCCTGGTCCTTGATCGTCGCGTCCAGCACCACCTCCGATGACTGGCTGATCAACCCGCTCTCACCGAGGCGGATGCTCTCGCTAAAACCCACCTGCTTGCCGGCGCTCTGGGCCGTTTGCCCCAGCGCACCGGCGACGAGCTGCTGCGTCAGGTTCCGCGGCGCAACGGCAAAGACCACACCACCCAGCACGCACGCGCCGAGCGTGCACCCGAGCGCTACAACCACCGCTCTTCTATCCGTTCGCCCAACCTCCCACGCCTGGTTGAGCGCGGGCAGCGCACGCGCATCGCCCGCCGCCGCCGCCTGCCCCACCGCCCGGTCCCGCCCGGCGTGCACCTGCAGCAGCACCGCCGAGGTGATCGCCATCGGCATCATCAGCAGCAGGGCCAGCCCAAGGGCCAGGCTCTGGCCCGTCAGCAGGGCACCGATGGTTACAAAGCAGGCCAGCCCGAGCAGTTGCATCTCGTCGTTGATCCGCCTCCGGTCGAGCATTTTGACGAGCGTCACCAGCGTCAGAAAATCCGCCAGGCGCGTGATGGCCGCATCGTCGTCGAGCACCAGCACAAACCGCAGCACCAGGTGCACCATCGCCGCAAGGACCATCAGGTTGAGCACCCACCTGGGCACCAGCCGACCACCACCACCGAGCTGCCGGCGCACCAACACCAGCGACAACGCCGAGACCACAAGAGCCAACAGCATCATCCCCGGCTTCTCCGCAGCCACGGCATAGCCGAGCGCCGACAGCAACGCCGTCAGCGTCAGACAGACACGCAACCTCCACCGGCTGACAACGTCCGTCCCGCTCATGCCCCGGCCCTCCCCGCCGGCACCTCGGGCACACGCACCACGTCCCCCACCACGCGCCAACCCTTGGCATCGATGTCGATGATCACGTCCGCCGACCCCAGCCGCGACAGCAGGCCGCCCTGCCGATGCCCACCCTGCTCGCCGGGGATACGCACGGCCTGACCACCAACGTCGCCCCGCACCGGTAGCAGCGCCAGTTCATTGACCAGCGCCGCCGACCGCCCCGCCTGCCCGCCCGGCGGCGCGTCCAGCCCCCGGCCCCAACCCGTGCTGATCGACAACCCCACTCGCATGCTCTGCCGAACCCCCGCACGCAAAAAACCCGCGGCCTGCCCGATCGCACGCTCAACAACCTCCGCCGAGTCCCCATCTTCTAACCGCAACCGCACCCAGAGTTTCCTGGCCGTGCCCGTCGCCCCCTGCTTGACGCGCAGTTCACCCCGCCCCAGCCGTGCCGAGGCCTTCCACGCGACGATCTTCGCAGGGTCCCCGGGCGCATAATCGCGCAGCCCGACGTGCTCGTGCCCCTCGCGTCCGACGACGCGCCCAGCCTGCCCCCCACTGCTCCGCCCCGCCCGCCCGCGCACGGCATCCGCATCAATCTCCATCGACGCCGGCTGGATGATCACGCTCGTCGGCGCCTCGTGCCAGAGTGTTTTCTTGATGATCCCAAACGGGAACGTCGTCGCCGCGCCATACCCGCCGAAGGCCAGCAGCCCGCGCCCCCGCGGCCGCACCACCGCCTCGACAACCACGCTCGACCGCGCCGGCACATGCAGCACCTCCGCACGCACCGGCGCATCGAGCACGCACCGGTGCGTGCCGGGCCTTGCCGATGTATCGACCATCTCGATGATGCTCACGCCCATGACGGGCATGAACCGCGAGGTGTTCTTGACGGTGTACCGCACACGCAGCACCTCCCCGGCAACGCCTGGCTGGATCACCTCCCGCCTCACTCGCAACGCCATCATCATCGTCCCGCTGACAACGCCCGAGACCAGCAGCAGCCCCAGCGCCAGCCCGAAAAGCCAGTAGAGCAGGTTGTTGTTCGCGTTGAACGCCCCCACGGCCACCAGCACGACGACGAACGTATAAACCACAAACACGCCGTGTACGGGGTACCGCCGTTTGATCTTCACCTGGTCCATGCGTTCCTAGCAGCAGCCCGCGGTCTTTACGCACCCGGGGCATAGACGGGTTCATTGCCCGCCTTCCACTTGATGTTGCAACCCATGCTCGGCAACTGCTCCCCCGGCACCGCTCGCCCCGCCAGCACCGCGTCGAGCGCCGCACGCAGGCTCGCGCCCGTAACCGGGATGCTCCCCGCGGCACCCTGCCCAGGCCGGCTGTCATCCAGTTGCCCGCGATAGACCAGCCGGCGATCCTTATCGAAAAGGAAAAAATCCGGCGTGCACGCCGCCTGGTACGCCATCGCGACCTCCTGCGACTGGTCGTACAAGTACGCGAACGTGTACCCCGCCTCCGCCGCCTCGCTGGCCATTAACGCCGGTCCATCGGCCGGGTAAGCCTGCGCGTCGTTGCTGCTGATACCCACGACCCCAACGCCCCGCGCGATGTAGTCCCGCCCCAGCCGGGCCAACTCCCCACGCACATGCTTGACGAACGGGCAGTGGTTGCAGATGAACATCACCAGCAGCGCAGGCGCCCCGGCAAAGTCCCCGAGCCGAACAATCTTCCCCAGGCCATTCCCATCGGGCTTTGTAACATCAGGCAGCGCAAAGCCCGGCGCAGCCATCCCAAGTTCGGGCATCGTCGAGAGTGTTCGTGCCATGCCCCGATGATAGTTCACGCCCTGGGCACACGAATTCGACAACCCCTACGCCGGCATCAGGTCAAACCAACCCTTGTCGTTGCGTTTGACGGAAAAGAACGGGTGCCCAGGCTCATGGTCAAGCATCAACACCCACCCGCGCTCGGCTGCCTCCTCCAGCAGCCACGTCCGCGAGATCATGCTCGTGTAAGGCTCCACGTCATACCCCAGCGAATACGCCTGCCCCACATGCCACGCCGTCGGCAGCACGTCGGGCGTGAAGACCACCGTCCGACCCTTCTCATCGGTAAACAGCACCCCCTGCTGCCCCCACGTGTGCCCAGGAACCAAAAACACAAACACCCCCGGCAGCACCTCACTCTGCCGAGCCTCCTGCGGGATCATCGGCGCCACCCCACGCTGGGGCACGCTCCCGACACCAAACGGCGGCAACGACTCAACCAGCACCAGCCGGTCGGCCCCCACACCCTGATACGGCAGCAAATGATCCCCAAAGTACGTCCGCGTCATCACGCTGTTGTTCGCCAGCGCATCGGCCCACTCACGCCGCTGCACGAATACCTTCGCGTTCGGGAACGTGATCTTCACCCCATGCTCCCCACGGGGCGCACCAAAGCTCGACGCAGCCCCATGCCAATCGGCAGTTTCACCCGCCCGGCACAGCCGAGTCAGCCCCCCGGCATGGTCAAAGTGCAGATGACTCACCACCACCGCCCCCACATCCTCCGCCCGGCAACCCACCTGGTGCAACGCGCTGTGCACGCTCTTGTCCTCCAGCGCAAACAACTCCCGGCTCTTCTCATCAAGCTTGTCCCCCACACCCGCCTCAATGAGCACCAACTTCGGCGACGCCAGCACGCCCCCCGCCGGCGGCTCGTCGATACGCTCAAGCAGCAGGCAGTTCTGCTGCAACCCCACACGGTTGCGATCATCCACACGCACCGAACGCGACCAGACAACCCGCGGGATCAGCCCGAACATGCTCCCGGCATCCAGCCGAAACTCACCCGCACGCAGCAGTGTTGTCCGATATCGAGTGCTCATGCCCCGAGCGTAGAACGCCTAACGCGGGGATCACTTCCCCGGTTCTTTCGCACCAGGTTCCTTCCCGCCCGGCCCCTTCTCACCCCACCCGGCGATCTTGGTCCGCACCTTCATCACCTTGCCCCCCGACGCCGTGATCAGCAGCGTCTTGCCGTCGGCGCCACCAAACGCCAGGTTCGTCGCCGAGATATCCAGCCGGGCCAACGGCTTGCCCTCCGCCGAGAGCACCCAGATACCCCCAGGCCCGGTCGTATAAATGTTCCCATCCTTATCCACACGCAACCCATCGGCACCACCCTTAGCCGGGCGCTGGTAGAGCGCCGCAAGGTACTTCAGGTCCGCCAACTGCACAGGCTCGCCCAGTGAACCATCCTGCGCCACCGCCAGGCGCATCACCGCACCCTCGCCAAACTCGCTGACGTACAGCGTCCGCCCATCGGGGGATAACGCCAGCCCGTTGGGCAACTTCATCTTCGCCCCCAGGATCAACTGCCCCTCGGGCGTGATCCTCCACACGGCAGCAAAGTCCAGCTCCAAATCCGCTTCCTTTGTAATCAACGCCGGGTCCGTGAAGTAGATCGACCCGTCCGGCGCGATCACCACGTCGTTGGGCCCATTGAGCCGCTTGCCGTCAAACTTCTCGGCCAGCACACGCCGCGACCACGCCTGCCCCTCACCGTCGGCCGTTCGGCGCGTAACGCAACGCCCCTGCACCTCCGCCAGCACCAACCTCCCAAGAGGGTCCCGCGCCAGCCCGATCGCCTTCCCGCTCGGCTCAAACCAGACCTCCGGCTTAGCCCCCCCCTGGTCCATCAACTTATAAACCGCACCACCCTCGCTCTTGAGCACGCAGAACGCAAAGTGCCCACCCCCACCCCCCTTGATCCAACACGGCCCCTCCACAAACCCCAAACCCTCGGCCACCAACGCCGGCTCACCCTCAAAGTACGCCGAGTTGTCCAACGCCGGGATCAACGCGACCTTCTCCGCCGGCGCACCCGGCTTCCCCGGCACCCCAGGCTGCGCACCCATCGCAGCAGGCACCCCGGCCAATACGCCAACCAACATCAACGCAATCTGCTTGTTCATCCCCAACTCTACTCGCGACCACCAGGCTCCATCCCCTTGGTATTCCACTTGCCAACCCGCGAATCAAAGAACAGCGACAGATACCCGTCCGGCGCACCAAGAACCTCGAGCACAAACCCGCCCTCATCAACCCGGTAACTCCACCTCCTCAGACCAGCCGTCGGCAAGGGAACAACCCCCGGCAACTCCTCCAGCCCCACCGGCCAGCGCCCGTTGGCCTCCTTGAACGCCTCGATACGCCCCACCACGCCCGCGCCGATCCGCTGGCTCTCGACCAGCCGGTGCGTTGCCCAACCCCTCGGCGACATCTCCCACGCTGTATACGCAAACAGCACACCCACAAACACAAGCACAAGCACAAACGCCCGAAAGAGCAGCCGTTGCCACACAGGCTTTGTTGGCTTGGTTGCCGGCTCTGTCATCACCACTCCCGCACCACCGCCCAGATCTCTACAGTGTTTTATATCTTATACATCGGCCGCAACTTCCCCTCCAGATAACGCATAAACGGCTCGGGCGTCAACGGCCTGCCCGTAACAAGCCTGCACAACTCCCCCGCACGGTACCGCCTGCCGTGCGCGTGCACCTTGCCCCGCAGCCACCCCAGCAGCGACGAAAACTCTCCCCGCGCAATCTCCCCCTCCAGCCCGGGCAAATCCTTATGAATCTGCTCCCAGAACTGCCCCGCATACAAGTTCCCCAGCGTGTATGTCGGGAAGTACCCGATCAACCCACAACTCCAGTGCACGTCCTGCAAGCACCCGCGCCGATTGTCGGGCACCTCCAGCCCAAAGAGCACCTTGAACCTCTTATCCCATTCCCCCGGCAAATCCTTGACCGCCAGCGCCCCGCTCACCAAGTCGCGCTCAAGCCCAAACCGAAGCATCACATGCAGGTTGTACGTCGCCTCATCCGCCTCCACACGGATAAACGACCGCTGCACACGGTTGACAGCACCATACACCCCCTCGACCGTCGCCCCATCGAACACCGGCCCAAAGTGCCGCTTGGCCACCGGCAGCGCCCACCCCCAAAAGACCCTAGACCTACCAACAAAGTTCTCCCACATACGGCTCTGGCTCTCGTGCACACCCAAGCTCACCGCATCACCCAAAGGCTCACCAAAGTGCTCCCCCTTGGGCAACCCCTGCTCATACAAACCGTGCCCCGCCTCGTGCATCGTGCTGCTCAGCGGCTCCAAACAACTCGTCGTCCCGTACCGCGTCGTCAAACGCGTGTCCCCAGGCCCGATCCCCGAGCAGAATGGGTGCGTCGTCGTGTCCAGCCTCCCCGTTCCAAGGTCAAAGCCGATCCCCCTCAGCACCTCCAGCCCAAAGGCGTGCTGCCGCTCATTGGGCACATCCATCCCCGCAAGCACGTCCACAGGCTGGTGCTTGGAACCAACCAACTCGGCAACAAACCCGCTCAGCCGCCCCTGCAACGGCGTAAAAATCCCCCCGATCTCCGCCCCCGTCATCCCAGGCTCATACTCATCCAAAAGCGCGTCGTACAACTCCCCACCACCCCCATACAAACCCGCCTTCGTCCGCATCAACCCCAGCACCTTCTCCAGCCACGGCGAAAACGCCCCAAAGTCATCCTTCTCCCGCGCCAACTTCCACGCCTCCTGCGCCAGGCTCGTCGTCCGAGCGATCTCGGCAACCAACTCCCCGGGCAACTTCGTTGCCAGGTCATAGTCCCGCCGCATCTCGCGTATGTTCGCCGCCACCGCGGGGTCCGACAGCAGGGCCTTGTCCCCCTCGCACTCTGCGATCAGATCGCCGACCTGCTTGCTCGTCCGCTTCTCGTGCGCCATCGCCGCGATCATCCCCTGCTGCTCAGACCGAAACGCCGCTCCCCCGTGCGGCATGTACGTCTCCTGGTCCCACCCCAGCAGGCTCCCGAGCGAACCAAGTGTCCCAGCCTGGCGATGCAAACCCCGAAGCTGTGCGTATGCGTTGTTGGCCATGATCCCCGAGCATAGTGCCGGCGGGCACCCGCTGAAGCCCCCCACCTCTCGGCCCGATACACACCCAGACATCGCCCCACCCCAACAACGCGCTGATAACACACCCCGGACCTGCGACCCCGATCCCGATAGACTCCCACAAGCCGCGCCAGGCCCCCGCGCGGCGGGTGCAGACCGAACCACCGAGGACCAACCATGAGCAACACGCCGCACATCTCCCTGAGCCCCAGCCAGGCACGCATCCAGAGCTTCCGCGTCGTCCCCTCCCTGCCCGATCCCCTCCGCCCACTGCTCGAAATCGCCCAGAACCTCTGGTGGACGTGGAACCACACTGCCGTCGCTCTCTTCTCGCGCCTAGACCGTGAACTCTGGGAATCCATCGGGCACAACCCCATCAAGTTCCTCGGCTCGATCGCCCAAGAAAAACTCGACCGCGCCGCCGCCGACCGCAGCTACCTCCACGCCGTCGCCGCCGTCCACGCACAACTCGCCGAGCACCTCGCCCCGCGCACCTGGTTCGGCCAGGCCCCCGCCACCAAAGCCGGCACCGACAAACCCTTCAAGGTCGCCTACTTCTGCGCCGAGTTCGGCATCACCGAGTGCTTCCAAATCTACTCCGGCGGCCTCGGCGGCCTCGCCGGCGACCACCTCAAAAGCTCCGCCGAGATGGCCATCCCACTCATCGCCGTCGGCCTCCTCTACCGCAACGGCTACTTCCACCAATACCTCAACCCCGACGGCTACCAGCAGGAGGTCTACCCCGACATCGACGCGCCCAACCAGCCCGTCCAACGCGTCATCGACCCCAAAACCGGCGCACAAATCAAAATCCGCGTCGACCTCCCCGGCCGATCCGTCGCCGTCTGCATCTGGCGCGCAGACGTCGGCCGCGTCCCGCTCTACCTCCTGGACACCAACCTCCCAGAGAACGCACGACCCGACCGGGATATCACCAAAAACCTCTACGGCGGGGACATGGAAACCCGCATCAAGCAAGAGGTCGTCCTCGGCATCGGGGGCGTCAAAGCCCTTGCCGCCCTCGGCGAAGACCCCACCGTCTTCCACATCAACGAAGGCCACGCCGCCCTGCTCGCCCTCGAACGCATCACACGCCTGCGCGAAAAAACCGGCCTGAGCTTCGACCAGGTCCGCGAGGCCGTCGCCGCCGGGCAGGTCTTCACCACGCACACTCCCGTACCCGCCGGCATCGACCGCTTCCCGCCACGCCTGATCGAAGAATACTTCTCCGCCATGCTCCCAGGCCTCGGGCTGGACCTCGAAGGCCTCCTCGCCCTCGGCCGCGAGAACACCGCCGACAAAAACGAGTTCTTCAGCATGGCCGTACTGGCCCTGCGCACCAGCCGCTTCTGCAACGGCGTATCCGAACTGCACGGCGCAGTCTCACGGGGCATGTGGAAGCACATGTGGCCAGGCGTACCCGAACAAGAAGTCCCCATCGGGCACGTAACCAACGGCGTACACATCCGCTCCTGGCTCAGCTCCGACATGACCAAACTCTTCGACCGCTACATGGGCGACAAGTGGCGCACCGACCCGCAAGAGCCCGCCACCTGGAAGCCCATCGACGAAATCCCCGACGCCGAGCTCTGGGCCGTCCACAGCCGCCGCCGTGAAAAACTCGTCAGCTGGTGCCGACGCAAAATCCGCCAGCAGCTCATCGCCCGCGGCGCAGGCACACTCGAAGTCGAACGCGCCGCTTCCGCACTCGACGCCTCCACCTTCACCATCGGCTTTGCACGCCGATTCGCAACCTACAAACGCGGCACCCTCCTGTTCCGCGACGAAGGACGACTCCTCTCGATCCTCCGCGACGCCAAAATGCCCGTCCAGCTCATCATCTCTGGCAAAAGCCACCCCGCCGACGGCGGCGGCAAGGCCCTCATCCGCGACATCATCGACTTCATACGCACCCACAACATGCAGCACCGCATCGTCTTCCTCGAAGACTACGACATGAACATCTGCCGACGCATGGCCCAGGGCTGCGACATCTGGCTCAACACCCCCATCCGCGGCCTCGAAGCCTCCGGCACCTCCGGCATGAAGGCCAGCATGAACGGGTGCATACACACCTCCATCCTCGACGGGTGGTGGGCCGAGGGCTTCGACCCCGAATCAGGCTTCGGCATCGGCCGTGGCGAAAGCTACGACGACTCCCAACGCGACGCCATGGACGACATCGAAAGCCGCGCACTCTACCAGACCCTCCAGAGCCAGATCGTCCCCGAGTTCTACGACCGCGACGAGGCCAACCTCCCACGCAAGTGGATCGCACGCATGAAACGCTGCATCAAGGCCAACGCCCCACGCTTCAACACACACCGCATGCTCCGCGACTACGCCACCGGCAGCTACATCCCCGCCCACTCCTTCGCCACACGACTCAACGCCGACAAACTCCAAGCCGCCAAGGGCCTCGCCGACCACACCGACCGATACCGCCACTGCTGGCACCAAATCCAAGTCCAGCACGTCGCCAGCCAACTCGACACCCCCGGCCACGTCCCCGTCCGCTCCCTCGTCCGCGTAACCGCCCACGTCCACCTCGGCGAACTCACACCCGACGAAGTGCAGGTCCAACTCTACCACGGCCCACTCAACGCCCTCGGCGAGATGACCGCCGGCACACCCATCACCATGCAGCACCAAAAACAAACCAAAGACGCCGACCACCTCTTCCTCGGCTCCTTCGCCCCCACCAACTCCGGCCAGCACGGCTACTCCGTCCGCGTCATCCCACACGACGACCGCCTCGTCACCCCCTTCCTCCCAGGCCTCATCACCTGGGACAACCTCGCCACCATCCCCGCCGAACAACTCGCCACGGCATGATATATAACCCCTCCCCCAGAACGTTCTGGCGGGGAGGGGCAGGGGTGGGGTTGGCAAGTTCTATAAATGCAATAGATTTTTTCACCACACAGGCACCGAGGCACCGAGGCACCGAGAAATCTGGTATGTGTAGAAAGTTTTGCCTCCAACCCCGTCTCTTCTCTGTGCCTTAGTGCCTCTGTGGTAAACCGCCTTTGCAGCGCGTTGAACACCCACCACGCTACACTCGCGCAGGCAGACATGCCCAACCGCGTACACATCTCATCGGCACTCCTCGCACTCCTGATCGCGTGCCTCTGCCTCCCCGCCTGCACCGCCGCCCCCCTCGCCCGCCCAGCAATCCTCGGCGCCAGCGCCTCCGCCGGCTTCGGCTGCGAGACCACCGGCCCCGATGGCAAGCCCTACCTCGTCGATATGGAGTCCGTCTACCAAGCCGCCGTCCCCGGCTTGCGCCCCCGACCCCTTTTCCTAGCCGACGCAGGCTTCTACACACGCCCGCGCCAAGCACAAACCGAGCAGATCGACGCCGCACTTGCCGCCAACCCATCGCTCCTCATTGCCATCGACTACCTCTTCTGGTCCGTCTACGCCTACCGCGACAAGGCCATGACACCCGAGGCCATCGAGCAAGACCGCCACGACGCCCTCCAAGAAGCCCTCGCCCAACTCAACCGCTTCCACGGCCCCATCATCGTCGGCGATATCCCCAACATGCACGCCTCCGTCGGGCACATGCTCAGCGCGAACAACGTCCCACCACCCAATCAACTCGAAGACTTCAACCTCGCCATCACCACCTGGGCCGCTGCCAGACCGGCAAACGCTCCTGCCATCATCATCCCCATCGCCAACCTCGGCCGCGCCGTCGAGTCCCACACTGGGCTTTCAAAAACCTATCAAACCTTCACCCCCGAGCAGGCCGCCGAGCTCCTCCAGCCCGACCACCTCCACCCGACCCCCGCTGGCCTGGCCGTGCTCCTGCGCGAGGGCCTCGCCGGCCTCGCCGCGCTGGGCACCATCAAGAGCAACAACTTCCGCACCGACCTGGCCGACATCACCACCCGCCTACCCGCCGAGGCCCGCAAGGCCGACGCCCGCCGCGAGCCGGGCCTCTGGACACTCCTGGCACTCCAGAGCAAACTCAAGGACCTCGACACCGCCCTGGACAACAAACAATGCGCCCAGGCCAGCGACCTCTTCGACCAGATCATGGAAAAAGCCTCCCGCCTCAAGCAACCCCCCGACCCCATGGCCGATCTGTACGTCTACTTTCTCCTCTCCAACTACAAGGACGCATGCCCAGACGCCCAGCAATCCATCCGCCGCTGGCGCGACCGCCTCACCACCGCCATCGAGCGCCCACTGCCAGACCCCTGGCCACTGAACCTCTGGAGCAGGTTCAACAACTCACTCGATGATCGCACCCCAACCATCCAACGCGCACTCCGCCTCAAACGCGAGAACCCATC